>DASXWF010001493.1:0-6990 GCA_036503835.1 Polyangiaceae bacterium
GGCGCCACCCGCGCCGCCCTTACCGGGCGCACCGCCTGTGCCTGCCGAGCTGCCGGCGCTGCCACTCGCGCCGCCTGTCGCGGATTGGCCCGCAGAGCCTGAGCTCCCGCCAGTGACGCCCGAACCACCTTTTCCAGCGCCGGACACTCCGCTCGAGCCACCGCTCTCGTTGCCCGTCGTGTCGTCGGGGTCACTCGCGGAACACCCGAAGCCGGCGACACTGATGCCCAGAATACCTGCGAGGAAGCGCTTCATCGGTGGAGACCTGGGCCGGCAGTCACCTTCACCGCATCGGAATGGTCCAAGAAAATGCATGACCGCGGCAGCGGATTGCTTCGATGGCGTCGCATTTTCGAAGCGCGACTGACGGATCTTGCGACCAAGCTCCACTGCGGGGCGTGATGCTGAAATCCACCGTGCGCCTGCGGCACCGCGTGGCCGGCGCGATCCTCGGCGGCGCACTCGCGAGCGGCGCCACGGTGGTCGCGTGCAGCTCCGAAGCTCCCGTCGATCGCGGCGTGCTTCCTCCCGCGGCGTGCACGAGTGACGTGGCCTGTCCCACCGGCAAGTACTGCGAGGGCGGGCGCTGCAAGCAGGATTGCGTAGCGCAAGAGCGACCCTGCGGAGCGGGCCAGGAGTGCTCCGCGAACGGCCGCTGCGTGGACGGCGCCCCCGGCTCGGGTGGGAACGGCGGCACGGCAGGAAGAGGGGGCGGCGCCGGAACCAGCCCCATCGTGCCCGTCGTCGAAGCGGGCGTCGACGATGCGATGGGGGACGCGGACGCCTGTGCGGAGACCAGCGTGGAGCTCTCGACCGAGATCCCGAACGTGCTCCTGCTGGTGGATCGCTCGGGCAGCATGTCGGAAGAGCTCGCGGGCGGCCTGTCGCGTTGGGCCTCGCTGCGCACGGCGCTCATCGACCCCACGACGGGCCTCGTGCCCACGCTTCAGGCCACCGTCAACTTGGGACTGGCGCTCTACACCGGCCCGGACCGCGGAGCGGTCGGTCTCGAAAGCACCGCTCTCGAGCCGGACCCGGACTACACCGAAACGGACGTCTGCCCGTACCTCGTCCAGGTTCCCGTCGCGCCGAGCAACGGCGCGGCGATTCAGGCGGCGTACCTGCCGCAGGAGATTCGCCCGATGTCGCTCGGGCAAACGCCGACGGGGGAGAGCCTGGAAGCCGCGCTCCCGGCGCTGACGAGCCTCGACCCGGCGCTCTATCCGGGGCGCAAGGTGATCGTGCTCGCCACCGACGGGGAACCGGATCTCTGCGAGAACGGCAACGACGAGCAAGGCGGGCGCCAGCGCTCGGTCGCCGCCGTCGAAGCCGCGTTCACGGCGGGGATCACCACCTTCGTGATCTCGGTCGGGGATCAGGTCGGGCAAGACCACCTGCGCGAGCTCGCGAACCTCGGACAAGGCTTTCCCGCCGACGACCTGACGGATCGGTTCTACCGCGCGGATGACGCTGCCTCCCTCGCGCAAGCGTTCGAGGACATCGTCACCGGGGTGCGAAGCTGCACGTTCACCCTCGACGGGATGGTCACGGGCGACGGCCACGAGGGCAGCGTGACGGTCGACGGTGTCGCCGTCGTTCAAAACGACCCGAACGGCTGGCGCTTGAACGGCCCGAGTGAGGTCGAGCTGCTCGGCACGACCTGTGAGCTCGTGAAAATGGGCGACCACTCGATCGACGTGTCGTTCCCGTGCGGTGTGGTGATTCCCGTTCCGAAGTGAGCGGGCGAGCCGTGCTCCGAGTTTTCGAGGATCGAACGACGATGGTGAAGAAAAAGTTTGGCGCGGTGTCCTTTGGCGTTTGGTTTGCTTTCGCCTTCGCGGCTTGCAGCTCCGGGGAGTCTCCGGAGGAGGGCTCGACGGCCGGCACCGGCGGCAGCGGAGGTGCAACGGGCGGCGTGGTGGCCGGCCAGTCAGGGACCGGCAGCGCCGGCAAGGCGAGCGGCGGGTCGACGGGCGGCGGAACGCTCACGGGCGGCACCGGAACGAGCGGCGGTAGTGGCGGAGCGACCGGCGGCGGCATGCAGACCGCGGGTACCGGCGGAAGTGTGCCGGCGACCGGTGGCGCGGGAGCAGGCTCGGCCGGGCTCGGCTCGGGCGGTCAGGCAGGCTCCGCCGCCGGCTCCGGCGGCCTGAGCGCGGGGGGCAGCGCGGGTGACGGCCCACCCACCGGTGGTCTGGCAGGCATGGCCGGAACGAGCTCGGTGCCCGAGCCGCTGCTCGTCACCTCGGTGAACAACGCGTTCTGGCAAGAGGGTACGGCGACCGAGGTCACCGGCAACGCCGACATCACCGTCAACGACTCGCAGGAGCTGCAGGATTGGTCGGGCTTCGGCGGCACCTTCAACGAGAAGGGCTGGGAAGCCCTCGCGGCCCTCAGCCAGGCCGATCGCGATCGGGCCATCCGGCTTCTCTTCGACACGGTGGACGGGGCGAGGTTCGTCAGCGGCCGCATCCCGATCGGCGCGAGTGACTACGCGATGGATCGCTACACGCTGAACGACAACGCCGGCGACACCTCCATGTCGATGTTCTCGATCGCGCGCGACCGGATGAGGCTCATCCCCTACATCAAGGCGGCGCTGGCGGTGAGGCCCGACATCCGCTTCTGGGGCAGCCCGTGGACGCCGCCTCCCTGGATGAAGGACAACAACAACTACGATCGCGGAAACATGAAGAGCGACGCCACGACGATGCAGGCGCTCGCGCTCTACCTGACCCGATTCGTGGAGGAGTACGAAAAGGAAGGGATCGCCATCGACGTGATCCACCCCCAGAACGAGCCCGGATATCAGCAAGATTATCCGTCCTGCGGCTGGACGGGCACGCAGATGGCGACCTTCATCAAGACGTACCTCGCCCCCACGTTCACGGATCACGGCCTCGATACGAAGATCTTCTGCGGCACGATGTCGAACCCGACGGTCGACAAGGACATCCTCAACGCCGTGGTGGCCGACGCCGGAGCCAAGGCGATCATCAAGGGCTTCGGATTGCAGTGGGGATTGCGACAGGCGTACGACCAGGCCAATCTCGACGAGAACCTCGAGATCTGGCAGACCGAGCATCAGTGCGGGAACTTCCCGAACGGCAGTAACGCGAACAAGGCCCCGAACGACTTCGCCTACGGCGTCGAGAGCTGGGGCTACATTCGCGACTGGATCAAGAAGGGGGTCAATCACTACTCGGCGTGGAACATGGTGCTCGACACCGTCGGGCGAAGTCTCGACACGGTGCGCCCGTGGGCACAGAACGCTCTTCTCGCGGTCGACGTCAACGCCAAGCAGCTCATCGTCACGCCCACGTATTACGTCTTCCGCCACGCCTCGCAGTACGCGGATCCCGGCGGCAAGGTGGTGGGCACGTCGAGCAACGACGCGATCGCCTTCAAGAACCCCGACGGCACGATGGTCGCCGTGATCTACGCCAACGCGGCGAAGACCATCACGGTCGCCATCGCCGGCAAGAAGCTCCAGTTCCAGATGCCGGGCCAGGGCTGGGCGACGCTCAACGTGCAGTGAAACCAATGCTCATCGCGCGAAGCTCGAACTTTCGAACCATGGCGCTCGCGAGCGCCATGGTCGCCGCGGCTTTCACGACCGGCTCGTGCACGGACGAGTCTCCGGGTGGTTCGGGGGGAAGCGGGAGCGGGTCGGGCGGCACGAGCTCCGGCGCTCCGAGCTCGGGCACCGGCGGCGCCGGCGCCGCGCAGGGCGGGACGTCCGCTGCGGGACTAGCGGGTGGAGGCGCGGGCGGGACCGGTGGAAGCGCCGGCGGCGGCGCGGGTGGTAGCGCGGGGAGCGCTCAGGCCGGCGCGACCGGCGGGACCGTCGGCGGGAGCTCCGGCGGAAGCGGTGGGACTGGCGGGGGCGGCGCGGGCGCGGGTGCCGGGACGGGCGGGGCCGGATCCGGAAACGCCGCGGGTTCGTCGGCGGCGGGCGGAAGCTCTCCCGGAGGTTCGGGCAACACGACCGATCCGACGGTCAGGCTCGACCAGACCAAGCAGACGATCGACGGCTTCGGCATCAACGACACGTGGCGAGCCCTCACGGATTCGCAGGCGAGAGCGCTCTTCGATCCCGTGGAAGGCATCGGCCTCACGATTCTGCGCGTCGGCATGAGTCCGAACGGCAATTTCTACAACAACAACGAGGCGAACAGCATCACGGCGGCAAAGAATCACGGCGCCACGACCATCATCGGCTCCGTGTGGAGCCCGCCCGCCAACTGCAAAGACAACAACAACACGCAGAAGGGCGGACACCTCCTCACGAGCTGTTACGAGTCGTGGTCCGACTCGATCGCGAACTTCGCGGAGGAGAACGACCTCTACGCGATGTCGGCCGGCAACGAGCCCGATTTTGCGTCGTGCGCCGGGAGCATCGGCCCGCCGTGCACGGTCGAATACGACACGACGCTCTACACCGCCAAGGAGATGGTGGCCTTCGTCAAGGTGCTCGGTCCGAAGCTCGACGCCGTGGGCGTGAAGTTGATCGCGCCGGAAGCTTCGGAGTGGGTTCACATCTGGAGCAACACTTCGGCCACCGGCTCGACCGTCGCGAGCCACCCGAACAGCTCGGATCCCTTGAAATGCGGCTGCTTCGGCACCAGCACCGACTGCGCCGCCACCTGCACCCAGGGCAACGGGTACGACTACGGCCACTGGCTCTACAACGACCCGGCCGCCTGGACCGCCGTCGACATTCTGGGCGTGCACCAGTACGACACGCAAGTCGCGGAACCCTGGCCCGCCGACGTGCCCGACCGAAAGCCCGTGTGGCAGACCGAGATGTCGGGCGTGAAATACTGGCCCGAAGGCGAGCCGAGCAAGGACATCGACAACGGCATCGCCGTGGCCGGCTGGCTTCACAACGCGCTCACGGTCGGCGAAGCGAACGCGTGGCTCTGGTGGTGGTATCAGGGCCAAGACACCAACGAGGGCCTCTACCTCGCCGACGGCTCCGATACGAAGCGCCACTACACGTTCGGGAACTACACCAAGTTCATTCGCCCGGGCTATGTGCGCGTGGACGTGACGGGGACCATTCCGGAGGGCGTCTCGATCTCGGCCTACAAGGGCGCGGACGGGACCGTCGTGGTCGTCGCCATCAACGGCGGCACTGCGGAGGCCGTCGTACCGCTCGCCATCTCGGGTGGCACCGCGCCTGCCGCGATGACCCCGCACGTCACCTCGGCGAGCGAGGACCTGAAGGCGGGGACCGCCGTGACGGTGACGGGCGGCATCCTCATGGCGTCTCTCCCGAGCAAGACCGTGACGACGTTCGTCGGCCAGTGAACCTTCGCCAAAGCCGCGCGATTTCGGCAGCGCACGCGCGCAGCGCTCGATTTTGCAACGGAAACGCGGCTCCGGCGCCCACTGCTGGGAGTGTCGTCCACCGTCGATCGGCTCGTCCCGTCCGCGCTCCTCGCTTGCGCGTTCACCCTGGGTGCAGGCGGCGCGCTGGCAGACAACCCGATCGTGCAGACCAACTACACGGCTGATCCGGCGCCGATGGTGCACGAAGGTCGACTCTATCTCTACACCTCCCACGACGAAGACGTCACGGTGAACGACTTCTTCACCATGAACGACTGGAGACTCTACTCCACCGTGGACATGGTGAATTGGACGGACCACGGATCGCCGGCGAGCTACAGGACGATGAGCTGGGGGACGGGAGACGCCTGGGCGCCCCAGGCCATCCCGAGGAACGGCAACGTCTACCTGTACGTGCCGGTCAACAACTCGACCGGTTCCAAAATCGGCGTCCTGGTGGCCGACAACCCGATCGGCCCGTTCACGGACCCCCTCGGCCGCGCGCTGATCTCGACGGGGAGCGGGAACATCGACCCCACCGTGTTCATCGACGACGATGAGCAGGCGTACCTGTACTGGGGAAACCCGAACCTCTACTACGTGAAGCTGAACTCGGACATGACCTCGTTCCAGGGCAGTCCGGCGCAGACGAACCTGACGGCCGAGGGCTTCGGACCGCGCACCGGCGGTGGTAGCTCGGCCTATCAGGAGGGTCCGTGGTTTTACAAACGGAACTCGCTCTTCTACGTCGTCTTTGCGGCGGACGGCGTTCCCGAGAAGCTCAGCCACACGACGAGCAGCAATCCCCTCGGCCCGTGGACCTTCGCCGGCGACATCATGGCGAAGCAGAACGGCGCCGGGTCGAGCTTCACGAATCACCCCGGCGTGATCGACTACAAAGGGAAGTCCTACTTCTTCTATCACAACGGCGCATTGCCGGGCGGCGGCGGCTACAAGCGCTCCGTGTGCGTCGAAGAGTTCACGTACGGCGCGGACGGGAAGATCCCGAGCATCCAGCCTTCGCAGCAGGGACCGGACGCGATCGAGACGCTGAATCCTTTCGCGCAGGTCGAGGCCGAAACGATCGCTTTCTCCGCCGGCCTCAAGACGGAGAACTGCATGGACAGCGGTGGCGGGATGAACGTCACTTCGATCGGCAACGGCGACTACATCAAGGTGAAGAACGTCGCCTTCCTGGACGGCGTGACCTCCTTCGAAGCCAGGGTTTCCTCCTCGGCGGACAACGCCGAGATCGAGCTTCGTCTCGATAGCCAGAACGGGACGCTGCTCGGGACGTGCGATGTGTCCGGCACCTCGTCGTGGACGACCAAGACGTGCGCGGTCAGCGGAGGGAGCGGAACGCACGATCTCTTCCTGAAGTTTTCCGGCGGCAACGGTGACCTGTTCAAGTTCAATTGGTGGAAGTTCGACGGGCCCAACGAAGGTGGCGGGAGCGGCGGAGCCGGCGGCACGGGTGGAACGGCGGGGCTCGGCGGCGCCGGCGGAGGCTCCGCGGGCGCGGTAAGTGGCAGCGGCGGTCTCGGCGGCTCGGCGGGGAGCGGCAACGGCGGCACGGCGACCGGCGGAGCGCCGGGAGCAGCCGGCGGGACGGGCGCAGTGGCAGGCGGCGGAGCGAGCGGCACGGGCGGACTCACC
>DASXWF010001494.1:0-1688 GCA_036503835.1 Polyangiaceae bacterium
GAGTCAGCGCCAGCGACGGCTGCACGTCTCGCCGAAACGCGGCACGCTCTACGACCGGAACGGCGACGCGCTCGCCGTGAGCGTCGAGGTGCCGAGCGCGAGCCTCGACGCGGTGGAGCTCTTGCGCGGGGTCGGTCCGCAGCAGGTGCCGCTGGTGGCGCGGGACGCGGCGAACCGCATCGGCGCGGTGCTCTCGGTGGATCCGGCGCAGGTCGAGCGGCGCATCCTGGCCAAGCGGCGCTTCGCCTGGCTGAAGCGCCAGATCAGCGTCGAGGAGGCGGAGGGCGTGCGCCGGCTCGCCGCCGGCGAGGGCGGCAAGGCACCGCTCCGCGGCTTGCTCGTCGAGGGCGAAGGGCGTCGCTACTACCCGCGGCGCGAGCTCGCCGGGCCGCTGCTCGGCTTCGTCGCGCCGGACGGCGAGGGCAAGGACGGGCTCGAGTACGCGTTGAACGACGAGCTCGCCGGGCAGGTCGAGCAGCTGCGCGGCCTCCGCGATCGTTCGGGCCGGCTGCTCTTCTCCGACGGAATCCAGGACGAGCGCGCGCTCGCCGGTCACAACGTCACGCTGAGCATCGACCAGGGCCTGCAGTACCTCGCCGAGCACGAGCTCGCGGCCGCAGTCCGCACCTTCGAGGCGGCCGGCGGTTCGGTGGTCGTGGTCGATCCGCACACGGGCGAGGTCCTCGCGCTCGCCAGCGTTCCGCAGTTCAACCCGAACGACTACGGGGCGAGCGGCGCGGATGCGCGCCGGCTGCGCGCGACCTCGGACGTGTTCGAGCCGGGGTCGACGTCGAAGATCTTCACGGTGGCCTCGGCGCTCGCGGCCGGCACGATCAAGCCGACGGACAAGCTCTACTGCGAGAAGGGCCTGATGCCCGTCGACAACGTGGTCATTCGTGACACGCACCCGTCCGAGTGGCTCACGATCGCGCAGCTGCTCGCGGTGTCGTCGAACATCTGCGCCGCCAAGATCGGGCTCGGGCTCGGCGGCGATCGGCTGTACGAGTCGCTCCGGCGTTTCGGGTTCGGGGAGGCGGCGGGCCTGCCGCTGCCGGGCGAGGCTTCCGGGACGCTGCGGCCGAAAGGTCGTCCCTGGGTGCAGGTCGAGACCGCCTCGGCCGCGTTCGGGCAGGGCATCGGCGTGACCAACCTGCAGCTCGCGATGGCGGCGGCCGCGATCGCCAACGGCGGCGAGCTGATGGAGCCGATTCTCCTCAAGAAGGTGACGACGGCGACGGGCGAGCTCGTGCGCGAGAGCGTGCCCCGCGTGAGGCGGCGCGTGGTGTCCGAGCACGTGGCGCGGACCATGGCGGAGCTGCTCGTGGCCGTCACCGAAGGCGAGGGCACGGGCGTCGAGGCGGCCATCGACGGTTACCGGGTCGCCGGTAAGACCGCGACGGCGCAGAAGGCCGATCCCGGGACGGCGCGCTACTCGCTCGACCGCTACATCGCTTCGTTCGTCGGCTTCGTGCCGGCGGAGAAGCCGGTGGTGGCCGTCGCCGTGACCATCGACGAGCCGATGGTCGATCATGCCGGCGGCACGGTCGCCGCGCCCGTCTTCCGGCGCGTGGCGCAGGCGGGCCTGCACCTTCGCGGGCTCGTTCCGAGGGGTAAGGAGCGAGCCAACGTGGCCGAGCTCGCGCACGCCCCCGATCCCGCGAACGCCGCGATCGAGCTGATCCGACAGG
>DASXWF010001495.1:0-3515 GCA_036503835.1 Polyangiaceae bacterium
CCCTTCGAGGTGTACCTGATGGCGGCGATGGACAATGCCGCTCAGTCCGTGTGCGGCGCGCTTCAAACGGCCCAGTTTGCCTACGTTCAGTCGGACGAAATCTCGGTTCTGCTCCATGGTTACAAGCGGCTTCAGTCGCAGCCGGCTTTCAATAACCGCATTCAAAAGCTGTGCAGCGTTGCGGCGTCGGCGGCTACAGCGAGCATGGCCCAGTTTGCGATCGCTGCTGGACTGAAACCGCCAATGTTCGACGGCCGAGTCTTTGCGCTTCCCGAAGCCGAGGTGGCCAACTACTTCCTTTGGCGCCAGCAAGATGCCACGCGGAACAGTATCCAAATGCTCGCGCGTTCGCTCTGGTCCCACCGTGAGTGCAACGGGGCGAACCAATCGATACTGCAGGAGATGTGCTTCCAGAAAGGCCACAACTGGAATGACTTGGCGACGCAGCTGAAGCGTGGACGTTGCGTTGTGCGCGAGCTGTACGACGGCCCGGAAGGCTCGAAGCGCTCGCGGTGGGCGGTCGACAACGAAATCCCCGTGTGGACCGGCGAGGGGCGCGCCTACGTGGAGCGCCACTTGGCACTGGAGAACGAGCCATGACCCACGAATGGCACAAACCCGACCGCCGCATCGGCATCTCGCTCGGTTGGGATGGGTTGACGTGGTGGTACGTCGAGATGCCTGCGTCAGGCGGCTTCATGGACTCGGGGCACGTCTTCGGGTGCGGCAACCACTATCGGTTCAGGCAGGCGGTGCGGATGTATCGGAGGAAGGCGTGACGGATCGCGCACTCACTCCCGAAGACGTGATGCAGCGCCTCAGTTGCACGAGGCGCCGTCCTGACCCGACGGATATGTCGACGCCGATCGTTTACTTCATCGGCTTTGGTTCGGAGTTCGTGAAGATAGGCAAGTCGACGCGCAAAAACCTGCCGTGGCGCCTGAAGATGCTTCAGGTGTCCAGCCCGCTTCAGCTTGAACTCGTCTGCGTAGAAGATGACTCCTCGTGCGGCGAGCGCACTTACCACGAGCTGTTCACTGCGTACCGCGCCCACGGTGAGTGGTTCCGAGCCGATGGTGCCGTGCTTCAAACGATGCGCAGGATTCACGAGTCGATGTCGTTATGGGACTGGGCGAACTGCATGGAGCTATCGGAATGAACGACTTGAAAGCCGAAGTGGTGTTGTTGTCCGCGGTCGAGCTCCAACGCTTACTGCGAGAGACCTGGGAGGCTGCGCGCCGTGAGATGCAGGAGCCCGAGGTGTTGACCGCCGATGAGTGCGCCAAGCTGCTCAAGGTCGGCCCCCGCACCATCAGTAACTACGTCCAGGACCGCGGGCTGCCAGCTCACCGGCTCGGCCAGGAGCTCCGGTTTAGGCGCTCCGAGGTTCTCGCCTGGCTCACGAAGCAGACCACCGAGAAGGGGGCCGCGTAGGTGGCAGTCGTTCCTCGCAAGCGCGCGTCGGGCCGAGTTACCTACTACGTGACCTTCACGTGGCACGGCAAGCAGCTCTGGGAACTCTCTGGCCCGAGCAAGCGCGACGCTGAGCAGCTCGATAGGCTGCGCAAGAAGCAAATCAAAGACGGCACGTTCGTTCCGGGCGAGAAGGCGAAGGCGCTGAACGTCACCCAGTTCTTCGAGGGCTGGATCAGCAGGCGCGAGAAGCGTTCGGTGAAGGACGAAGAGCGATGGGTTCGTCTGCACGTGCTGCCGCGCCACTGGTTCTCGAGCCTGGCTCTCGCCGAAGTTCGACCGATGCACATCCACCGACTGGTGAAAGAGATCCAGGGCGAGAAGAAGCTGACCGACAAGTCCATCACCAACATCGTTGGCGTGCTGTCCGTCATGTTCAAAGAGGCCCGCATCGAGGAGCGGGTCACAGAAAATCCCGTCGTGCTCGCCACCAAGATGCTGGACCGCGGCGTCAGCGAGGAGCGCGAGACCTACTCGGGCGCAGAGATTCGTGTTCTCACTCGCCACGTCGAGATCGCTTGGCCAATCCGCGTGCTGAACGCGCTGGCCTTCTACACCGGTATGCGTGAAGGCGAAGTTTGCGGGCTCCGGTGGCACGCCGTCTTTACGGACAGCTCGCCGCTCTGGGCGCTCGACGTTCGAAGGCAGTACGGAGGAAAACCATTGAAGACCGACCGACCACGGACCGTTCCTGTTCACCCCGAGCTCGCCGAGATTCTCGAGCACTGGGGTCGCGAGGGCTTCGAGCTCTACACGGGCCGCAAGCCACTGCCTGAAGACTGGGTCGTCCCCAACGTGGGCAAATGGGCCAAGGTCCCACACCACACGAAGTCGAGCTACTACAAGGCGTTCGTCAAATCCTGCAAAGCAGCTGGCGTCCGGCCACGCACCCTGCACTCGACCCGGCACACGTTCACGACCCTCTGCCGACGCGGCCGGGCTGACAAGGATGTGCTGACGAAGGTGACCCACAACCCCAAGGGCACCATAATCGATCGGTACACGCACTACGAGTTTCAGCCCCTGTGCGATGCGGTACTTTGCCTCGACCTAGACGCGCATCCATACGTGCAACCCATGCCCGGAAACGGCGGCAAAAGCGGCGCCGGACCAGCGTGGCTAGGGCGCCGTTCTGTCGCGGAATTACCGCCATCGCCAGAGGCAAGCCCGGGTTCGATTCCCGGCGCCTCCACTACAATTCAGCATAAAACAAGCGGCCCCAGGAAGTCGCGTCAAGATTGGCGTCAAGGTTCGGTAGCGTCGTTCGACGTAAAACCGAGCCCTGAGCAGACCTACGACGAGGAGGATTTCCAAGGGGCCTACGGCGAGCACACCGCCCGTTCCAACGCCTGGAAGGCTGGCCAGTCGTGAAGGCGTACCCAGTCAACGGCGTCGGCGAGTCGCTCGACCGCCACCCCGAGTGCCTGGGCGACGGCTGCGGCCTCGACCCCTGCGGCACCTACACGTGCTCGATGTGCTCCAGAACGCGCCCCTGGTGCCTGGGTGGCGACGACGAGCTGGAGCAGGCGCGCGGACCGCTCTGCGACGACTGCTGGTGCGTGCTCAACGACTGGGCGGAGTTCCGCATCACTCAGGAAGAAGCCGATGACCGGATCGAGGCCCACCGAGCTGGGGTCTCGCCATGACCCGCCGCTTCACCTGCCGCGGCTTCGAGGGCGGCATCGAGACCTGGGGCGAGCGCGGCTGGTGCGCTTTCGTCATGGTCGCCGGTATCCAGGTCATGGCGATTGCGTACAACAAAGCCGCCGCCAAGTCCCGCGTCCGCCGAAAGCTCGACGCCGTTGAGCGGGCGTTTCGGGAGAGGGGGAAGCGGTGATGGCGGTGCGAATCAGGGAGACCGGCGAGATTGTGTGTGCCGCGCTTCACCCCGCGTTGCCTGGCGATCAGTACGTCCATGACGGGGTGCACTACGAGTTGGCGCAGCACCAAGTGATCGTGACCGAGGCCGAACCCGCGCACTCGAGTCACGGTCTTTGGTGGTGGCGCGGAGAGCAGCCCGCATGGGCGGAAATCGAGGACCG
>DASXWF010001496.1:0-2564 GCA_036503835.1 Polyangiaceae bacterium
CGCCGACCTGATCGTCGTAGAGGTAGTCGGTATCGTGAAGGACGAGCACGTGCGCGTCGGAGTCTTCGCCGACCCCGCTCATGAGCTGGAGCGCGTCGCCTCTCGCCGGGTCGCGGGGCGGCAGCGCCGTGCCGAGCTGCACCTTCTCGTTGCCGGTCACGTAGGCGACGCCGTACTTCCGCCCCTGGGCGGCGACGTCGACCTCGAGCTGGCGGCCGGGCTGGAGCGTGATCGGCCGACCGTGAACGGGCACGTCGCGCTCGTCCTGGAAGGCCTGGAGGATGATCTCGATCGCGCGGCGCTCGTCGAGGGGGCGCGTGGGGTTCGGGGCGCGGGGCGGAGGTGCCCCACAGGCCAAGGAGAGCAGCGCGCCGGCCAGCGCCACCCGGCGAACCATCGCCGGGCTCATGCTGAAAGGCCCCGTTTCGGCCGGGGTTCGGCGGTCATGCGGCGCAAAAGGTAGCCAAGTGGGCGGGCTTTAGCTAGCTCTCCGCGTCGATGGCGTGGTCGAGCTTCCGCCCGCTCCTCATCGTGGCCGTTTCGGGCCTGATCGCCGGCTGTGCCGGCTCGCGGCTTCCCGATCCCCGGCAGGCCGCCCGGGCTTACGCCGGCGCCGTGAGCCGCGGGGACGCCGATGCGGTGCACGCCATGCTGACCCGCGAGGCGCAGCGGAGCCTCGGGAGCGAGGGCACGCGCCGGCTCGTCGCCTCGGAACGCGGCGAGCTCACGAGCCAGGCCCGCGCCCTGCTCGGCCCCGAGCTCTCGGTCGAAGCGAACGCGACCATCCCCCTCGCCGACGGCAGCAACGCCGAGCTCACCCTGGAGCGCGAAGGCTTCCGGGTCGCCGCCGCGGAGACCCTGCCGAGCGCCGCCCGCACGCCCTCGGAAGCGCTCGAGGGGTTGCGCCGTGCGCTCGGGCGCAGAAGCTACGCCGCCCTGCTGCGCGTGCTCAGCACCGAGTCGCGCGGCGCGCTCGAGAGCGACATGCGCTCGCTCGTCACGGGTCTCGCCGATCCGAGCTCGCTCGACGTGCGCGTCAACGGTGACCGCGCCGAGGTCGAGATCCCGGGCGGGCACGCCGTCACGCTCAAACGCGAGGGCGGCATCTGGCGCGTGGACGACGTCAAATGAGCGGGGACTCGTTCTTGAATCGACGGCGGCGCGCGCTGCTCGGCGCGCTCGCGGGCGCGCTCTTCGCGCCGGGGCAGGCGCAAGCGTTCGGCGAGAGCGGCGCGTTTCGAGCGCGCCTGCTGATCGCAGGCAATAGCGGAGCCGTCGGACAGCGCGCAGGGGCTCTCTCGCGTTGGTCGGCGGAGCTCGTGCGCCGGACGAGCGCGCCCGGCCGACAATCGGGCGAGCCGGTGAGCGCCGATCGCCCGGGGCTCCTGGCCGAGCCGTTCGCGGTCTGGACGGGTCGGGAAGACGTGGGGCCGCTCTCGCGCGCCGAGCTCGTGGGGCTGGAGCGCTTCCTCCGGCTCGGCGGCACGCTGGTGGTGGACGACTCCGAACCGCAGGCGGGCGCCTTCGGCAAGTCGGCGCGGCGCGAGCTCGCGCGCGTGTTGCCGGAAGCACCGCCCGTGCGCCTCGCGACGACGCACGTGCTGTTCAAGACGTTCTACTTGCTCGAGCGGCCGGTCGGTCGCGTGCTCGGGCCGCCCCACGTCGAGGCGATCGTTCGCGGCAAGAGCGCGCAGGTGATCTTCCTCGCGCACGACCTGCTGGGCGCCCTCGCGCGCGACGGGGAAAGCTGGGCGTTCTCGACGGAGCCCGGCGGCAGTGAACAGCGCGAGCGGGCGATCCGCTTCGCCGTGAACATCGCCATGTACGTGCTCTGCTCGGACTACAAGGACGATGTGGTGCACGCGCCGTTCTTGATGTTGCGGCGCGGGCGGGGGCGCTAGTGAAGCGGGAGTGAGATGAGGTCAATTTTGAAAAGAGCTGCACTAGGCGGACGCGAAGCGGACGCGGGGTCTGGGGCGGAAGCCCCAGCGGAAAAGAATGGGGCACGCCCTGCGAAGCAGGGCCAATCATCGCTTGCGATGATTGCGCGCATCTCATGCGCGGTGCGCTAGTCGGAAATTCTTGGAATCCTGGTCGATCGCCGAAGGACTCTCGGGGTTCGCTGCCGCCGCCGCCGCGTTCGTGGTCGTCGTGTGGTTCGGCTTCACGCTCGTCGAGCTGCGCCGCAGCGATCAGGCGCGGGGGCTCGTGCTCGCGAGCTCGCTCCTGGCTGCGCTGCTCGTGCTCGCCGCGGTGCTGCGGCCGACGCGCGTGACGACGCGCGGCAGCCGCATCGGCCCGCGGGTGGTGGTGCTGTTCGATCAATCGCGCCGCCTGCGCTTGCCGGGTGACGACGGCGAGCGGCGCGCTCTGGGCGTCCAGACCGTGCGGCGTCTGGCCGAGAGCTGGAAGGCGGCGCGCGTCACGTTCCTGGGCTTCGCGGACGGCAAGCTCGCCCCGCTCGATCCGTCCGACGACCGCGCCATGCGGCAGAAGCTCGGTGAGGAGAGCGACCTGAGCGGAGCGGTCGCTGCGCTCGTCGCCGAGCAAGGCGAACGGCCGCG
>DASXWF010001497.1:0-7641 GCA_036503835.1 Polyangiaceae bacterium
GCTGCCGTTGCTCTGCATCCTCTACACGTGCGTCGGTATGGCAGGCTCCTGGGTCGTGGCGGTGAATTGGCTCGGCGTCGATCCCGGCATCTTCCTCGTGAACGTCGAGAAGTACCTCCAGATGAGCGATCTCACGATGGGCATGACCAAGGCGTTGGTCTTCGGCTTCCTCGTGTGCGCGATCTCCTGCGCGCAGGGCTACTACGCGTCGGGCGGCGCCAAGGGCGTGGGCGAAGCGACCACGCGCGCCGTCGTGCTGAGCGCCGTGGCGATCCTCGTCGCGAACTACATCCTCACCAGCATGCTCACGGAGATTTGACGGGGAACCGACTTGCTAGGTCCTTGCGACCGGCTGAGTTTCTTTTTGCCGCCAAGACGCCGGAGAGACGCCAGGGCCCGCCAGCGGATTTTTTTGGTGGGTGGCTCGAAAGGGCACATCGGGAAGCGCTCGGTACGACAGGGCGCAATCCGAGCATCTGCGTCCTGAGGGCGCCAGTTGCGCGACCAACAAACAGACTCCGCTGGCGGGCCCTGGCGTCTCTCTGGCGCCTTGGCGGCAAAACCCCCGCTCCCCGCCGCCGCGACCCAACAGAACGTCGCAGACGTTCCTGTCGCCCGTACCTCCAACTTCGCGAGGGGCTCGTTCAGCGGGCCACTTCGGAGAGGGCGAAGGCGTACTCGTCCGCGCGTTCGTCCACGAGCTCCTGAATCTTGTCGGCGCCGCCGTGACCTGCGTTGTGCTGGATGCGCAGCAGCACCGGGCCGCCCGCGGACGAGTGCTGCAGGGCGGCCGCGAATTTACGCGCGTGCATCGGGTCGACGCGGTCGTCGCTGTCGGCGGACGAGAGCAGGAGGCTCGGGTAGCGGACGCCGTCCTTCACGTGCTGGTACGGAGAGTAGGCGTAGAGCGTGCGGAACTCGGCGGCGTCGTCGGCGCTTCCGTACTCCGAAATCCAGGTCTTGCCCGACCCGAACAGGTGGTAGCGCAGCATGTCGAGGAGCGGCACGCCGCAGATGACCGCGCGAAAGAGCTCCGGACGTTGCGTGAGCGCCGTGCCGACCAGGAGGCCGCCGTTCGAGCGGCCGCGCAGGACCAGGCGATCGGCGCGCGTGTAGCGCTGGGCGATCAGATCTTCGGCGACGGCGATGTAGTCGTCGAAGACGTTTTGCTTGTTGTGGCGCATGCCGGCCTCGTGCCAGCGCTCGCCGTATTCGCTGCCGCCCCGCAGGTTGGCCACGACGTAGACTCCGCCCTGCTCGATCCAGGGAAACGCGCTGGCCGCGAAGCTCGGCGTGAGCGACTGGGAGAACCCGCCGTAGCCGTTCAGGAGTAGGGGCGCCGAGCCGTCGAGCTGCCGGTTCTTGTCGCGGATCACGAAGTAGGGGACGCGCGTGCCGTCCTTCGAGGTCGCGAAGCGCTGCTCGGTGAGCACGCGCGTCGCGTCGACGGGGACGCGCGTCGTCGTGCGGAGCTCGCTCTTGCCGCTGCGGATCGAGATGGCGTGCACCTCGGGCGGGCGTCCGAAGGACTCGAACTGATAGTGCGCCTCGTCGTCGTCTTCGTTGCCGATGAGCTCGGAGACGCTGCCCGGCTCCGGCAGGGCCACGTCGTAAGCGAGCTTGCCGTCGAGCGCCCGCACCTCGAGGCGCAGCGCAACGTCCTTGATCGTGACCAGGCCGAGGCGACCGCCCACGATCGAGAGCGCGTCGATGATCGTGTCCTTGCGCTCCGGAACGATCTCGGTCCAGCTCGCGCGCTCCGGCTTCGCGGGATCGACCCGGAAGATGCGCCAGTTCGGGGCGCCCTCGTTGGTCACCACGTAGAAGCGTCCCCGGTGCACCTCGACTGCGTAAATGTGCGGCTGCCCGGCGATCAGCGGCTTCCACACGGGCTTCGGCTTCTCGTGCAAGTCCTGAAAGTAGACGTCGCTCGAGATCCAGCCGTGCCTGACCGACGCGATCAGATAGCGACCGTCGCGCGACAGATCGCCGTAGTGAAAGGTCGTGGGATCGCGCGTCGCCTCGTGCACCACGGGATCGCGCGCCGGATCGCTGCCGAGCTCGTGGTAGCGGATCTCGGCGTACCCGGGCCGATCGGCGACGGTCACGGCACCGCCGACCGGGGGCACCTTGGTGTAGTAAAAACCCGAGCCCTTCTCGTTCCAGGCGACGCGCCAGGTGTACTTGGCGCCGTCGATCACCTCGGGCAGCTTCTTGCCCGTGTCGATGTCGAGGATTTCCAGGATGGCTTCGTCCGAGTTGTTCCGCTTCACCTGGTAGGCGACGTACTTCCCGTTCCAGGAAATCCCGTAGCTCCCGAGCGAGACGCTGGCGTCCGTCGACCAGGTGTTAGGGTCGAGGAGGACGCGCGGCTCGCCGCGCTTGCCGTCACGCACGAGCACGGCGTGCTTGTCCTTGCCGACCTCCTTGCGCGCCCAGAAGTAGCGCTTGCCCCGCTTGAACGGCACGCCGATGTGCTCGATGTCGAAGAGCTCGCGGAAGCGCTGCGCGAGCTCGGCCCGCTTCGGCAGGCCCTTCAAGATGCCGCGCGCGAAATCGTCTTGCGCCTTCATCCATGCCTGGACCTCCGGGGACTTCTCGTCCTCGAGCCAGCGGTACGGATCGCGGAGCTCGACGCCGTGCAGGCGATCGACGACTTCGGCGCGCCGCGACGCCGGGTAGCCGCGGCTGTTCGCGGGAGCGGCGGTTACCGCGGCGGGCGGAGCGGCCGAGGCGGGAGCGGGCACTGACGTCGGTGCTACGGGTTCCGGCGGCTCACCGCAAGCGACCAAGAGCAGGCACGCGAGGAGGCGTTGCGTGTGACGCATGACGTGGTCGCGCATGTTACCCCCGGGCTTCCGGATTTCGGAAAAGCGTCGGTATCGGCACGGTTCGATGTCGAATTTGCGACAATCCCGGGGCGTTGCGGCTAGACTTTGCCGCTCGCCGTGCAGGGAGTCCACGAATCCCACTCCGAAAGCCCGCTCACGGGCGAGCTCGCAGGCGATCGGAAGCAGCGCGCCCCCTCGCGCCGCTTGGAACGGGCGCGGCGCTGGCTGCGCGTGCGGCCGTACGTGGCGGTGGCGACCCTGCTGGCGCTGCCGCTCGCGATCGTCTGCCTGGACCTCGGGCGGCGGGGTTCGCGCATCCTCGAGTTCGAGAGCGACTACCGGCTGACCTACGCGGCGGCCCTGCTGGAGAGCCTGGTGCTCTGGGGCGTGCTGCTGGTCGCGGCCTGCCGGCAGCGCGGATTTTCTCGGAGTTTCGCGACCGTGCTCTTCGCGGCCTTCGCGACGTTCGCGGTCGGCGGGCAGATCTACTTTTTCGAGCAGTACCACGCGTACCTGAACGTCGACGTGTCCGTGTTCGCGTCGAACTTCATGGACAGCGTCGTGAACCAGCTCTTCGCCGACATCGGCAACTACCTGCGGGCGAAGCTGCCGGTGCTGCTGTTCGCGCTCGGACTGGTCTGGGTCGGGCGCCGTGCCCTGCGACCGCGGCGCAGGCTCTCGCGCGTGATGGCCTGGGTCGCGCCGCTCGCGCTCGTCGGAAGCTTCTTCATCCCGACGCAGCACCGGCACGTGCAGGCCTCGACGCCCGACGTGCTCTACCTGAACGCCGTGGGCGGCTTGCTACGGACGCAGTTCGGCTACACCGAGCAGAGCAACCAGGTCCGCCCGCGCCTGCGTGAATCCTTGCCGGTTCCGCCGCTCGCGCGAGCTCCGGGTACGCCGCAGCGCAACATCCTGTTCGTGATCCTGGAGAGCGTGCGGGCGAGCGCCACCTGCGCAGAGCCCGGCGCGGAATGCGAGCGCACGGAGCTCACGCACCGCTCGTTCCCGGAGCGCTTCACCTTCACGCGTATGCGCTCGCACGACTCCTGCACGGCCATCTCGCTCGCCGTGCTCTGGTCGGGCGTCTATCCGACGGAATCGCGGGAGATCCTCCACACCTGGCCGCTCATCTTCGATTATGCGCGCGCCACCGGCTACGACACGGCCTTCTGGACCAGCCAGAACATGATGTTCGGCAACGTGCGCTTGTGGGTGAAGAACCTCGGCGTACGAAAGTTCGTGAGCGCGACCGACCTCGACCCGACCGCCGATCTCGACATGGGCGCGCCGGAGAACCTGCTCGCCGATCACGTGAACGCGAACATCGGCTCCCTGCGCGAGCCGTACCTCGCCGTCGTCCAGCTCTCGAACGTCCACTACCCCTACTACGTCGACGAGAACGGCCCGCAGCCCTTCCAGCCTTCCACGACCAGCAAGGCCGAGGACGAGAACGCCGCCTTCCTCAACTACTACCAGAACGCCGTCTACCAGCAGGATCAGCACATCGGCCGCATGCTCCGGCACCTCCGCGAGACGGAAGCGGGCAAGCGCACCGTCATCGTCTACACGAGCGACCACGGCGAGGCCTTCCGCGAGCACGGGCAGATGGGCCACACCTTCAGCATCTTCGACGAGGAGACGCACGTGCCGATGTGGATCGACGCGCCGCCCGGCACTCTCACCGACGCCGAAGTCGCCGCGCTCCGGAGCAAGCGCAACGCCTACCTATTCCACGTCGATCTCGCCCCCACCATCCTCGATCTGATGGGCGTCGCCGACGCGCCGGAGATCGGCCGCTACCGCGAGCGCATGCACGGACACAGCCTCTTGCGTCCTCCGCTCACCGAGCAACCCGTCCCCATGACGAACTGCGCCGGAGTCTGGAGCTGCGCCTTCGAAAACTGGGGCTACATGCAGAAAAACATGAAGCTCGAAGCGCGCTCCTGGGACTCGGGCTGGAACTGCTACGACCTCGAGACCGACCCCGGCGAGCGCGAACGCCTCGACATCTCCCGCTGCGGCCCGTTGCTCGAGCACGCCATGAAAACCTTCGGCAGATTGCCGGGGCAGGGCATCGAGAAGAAGTAGGGCGTCGAGAAGCGTAGGGGCGAGGTCTGTTAGGTTGTGTCCGGTGGAAGCGGGGTTTTGCCGCCAAGACGCCAGAGAGACGCCAGGGCCCGCCAGAGGACTTTGGGGGGTGAGGGGCTCGAAGGCGCCCATCGAGAAGCGTGGAGTACGGCAGGCCTGACCAGCAACTCACGAAAGCGATTGCAAGCGCGGAGCAGTGACAGCCGTGTCGCGGGTTGTGCCAGCTCGGCGGAGGGTAAAGTTGAAGCGCAGGCACGTTAGGGCGGCGGATGCTGGGTACGGATTTTGCTGCAAGAACCAACGAGGTCTCGGCATGGGCGTCGTCAGGAGCTTTCTCACCCTCGGATTCTTGCTGCTGCTCGGAGTCAGCGGATGTGCCGCTACCGGCGCGGACGAATCTTGCGTCGATGTGGGCGAACCGCCCGGTGAGGTGCAACGGGTGTTCGTTGAAATGCCGCGTACGATCAAGCCAGTGGAGTGCGCGGAGGACGCAGACTGCGCCGGGCAACGCTGCGTGAAGCTGACCAAGCAGCTTGGCGTCTGCGAAGAACCCTTTCCACCCGAGCCTACGGAGTGCAGTTCACAGGCCACGGACGGTTCTGCCGAAGAATGCGGATGCTTGGGCCGGACGTGCGGCACCGGACAAGTCTGCCGGGCTATCGAGCGAACCTGCTCGTGCGCTCCAGTTGTGCTGAACCAGTGCGTCGAACGGCCCTGCGAGGCTTCCACGGATTGCGGCCCGGACAGCGTGTGTCTTCCGAATCAATTCGTGCTGGGAGCGCGCTGCCTCGACGCCAGTGCGTGCAAGGCCGACGAGGATTGCACCCGCGGCGCTCGTGGTCGATGCAGCCTCCGCCTGTACCCTGCGCTGCAGCAGGGCGAAGTGTCCGTGCGCCCACTCGAGTGCGTGTACGAGTTCGCTGACGGCGATTCCCCAAAATGCGGATCAGACGCAAGCTGGTTCTCTGCGTCTGATCGGTACTACTACACTTACGCCGAATAGGCTCGACATCTCCCGCTGCGGCCCGTTGCTCGAGCACGCGATGAAAACCTTCGGTCGCTTGCCGGGGCAGGGCATCGAGAAGAAGGAGTAGCGGCAAGGGCCGGTGAGGTCTTGCCGACGGCCAGCCTGGTTTTGCCGCCAAGGCCGCCAAGAGCGCCAAGTCCGCCAAGGGGTTTGGGCTCGGACGTAGCGATCCGAACGCGCAGATGTCGTGAATCGACGTTCCCGATGGGCCCTTCGAGCCCTCAACCCCAAAAATCTGCTGGGTGCAGGCGCTCTTGGCGGCCTTGGCGGCTAGAAAAACGCGTCCGGTCGTCAGACGCTCCAGATCCACTCAACTCACGAAAGCGCCAGCATCCGATCGATCGGCACCTTCGCCCGCAGCCGTAACTCTTCCGGTAGCTCGAGGCGCGGCGTGAGGTCGCGCAGCGCCAGGTAAATTTTTTCGGGGGTGTTGAGGCGCATGAAGGGGCACTCGTTGCAGGCGCAGTTGGCTTCAGGCGGCGCGGGGATCAGGATCTTGTCCGGGGCGCGCTTCTGCATCTGATGCAGGATGCCAGGCTCGGTCGCGACGATGTATTCGGGAGCGCTACCGCGGTCGACGTAGTCGAGCAGCGCCGAGGTCGAGCCGATGAAGGACGCGAGCTCGAGCACGGGCTCCTCGCATTCGGGGTGCGCGATGAGCTCGGCGCGCGGGTGCTTCAGGCGCAGCGCTTCGAGCTTTCGCAGGCTGAAGGTTTCGTGGACGATGCAGCTGCCCGGCCAGAGCTCCATCGCTCGCCCGGTCTTCTTGATCAGGAAGCGGCCGAGGTTTTTGTCGGGGGCAAAGAGGATCTGTTTGTCCGCGGGGATCGCGCGCACGACCTTTTCGGCGTTGCTCGAGGTGCAGATCCAGTCGCTCTCCGCCTTCACGGCCGCGGAGCAGTTGATGTAGCTGACCACGACCGCGCCCGGGAAACGCGCCTTCCAGGCGCGGAACGGTTCCACCGGACAGCCGTCGGCGAGCGAGCAGCCGGCCTTCGTGTCGGGGACGAGGACGATGCGCTCGGGGTTGAGGATCTTCGCGGTCTCCGCCATGAACTCGACGCCCGCGAACAGGATCACGTCCGCCTGTGTGCGCTGCGCCGCTTGCGACAGTTGCAGGGAATCGCCGATGACGTCGGCGAGATCCTGGATTTCGCTGTCCTGGTAGTAGTGCGCGAGCAGAACTGCGTTGCGCTCGCGCTTGAGGCGCCGGATCTCCTCGTCGAGGTCGAGGGAGGCGAGGCTCGGCTCGGGCGGCGGGGCGTGCGGCTTGAGGGTGACGAGGCTGTCGGTCACCGGGGGAATATAAGCACGCTGGGTGAGGAACGCAGGGACGGGAGGCGCGGAGGGGGCGGACTCAGGGGCAGGGCAGCGCGAAGGGGGCGGGGGAGGAGGCGGGGTCAGGGACGAAGTCAGGGGCAGGGGCAGCGCGAGGGGGACGGGAGGGACGGTGCGGGAGAGCGAGAGGCAGGGGGAACGGGCGCAGGGAGAGAGGGTCAGGAATTGGTCCGCTGGACGGAGCGAAGCAGGGTGCGGAGGCGCATGAGGCGCATGCGGAGGGCAGCTGGGCTTTGGGCGAGCTCGGTGGCGATGTCTTTCGCGGTCTCGCCGAGGACGTACCGACGAAAGAGGAGCTCGATGGCTTGGGGGTCGAGGCGGCCCGCCAGGCGCTGGAGCTTGCTCCGCGACGCG
>DASXWF010001498.1:0-1798 GCA_036503835.1 Polyangiaceae bacterium
ATGCCAGGCATGTCGGGCACCGAGCTGGCTGCAACGCTGTGCCGGAAGTATCCCGGCCTGTCGGTCATCTACATGTCCGGCTACATGACAGAGGTGCTGGCCGAGGACGCGCTGCGCCCCGGCACCAACTTCATTGCCAAACCCTTCCACAACGACGCCTTGCGCGACTTCGTGGCACGGGTCCTGGCCGTTCCGTCCGCCAGCGTGGGCTAGCAGCCCGTTGAAGAAACGGGCTGCTGGGGAAAGCTGAGGTAAGAGCCGAGTCGGATGGGTCTGGCGCGGCTCTCCGAGAACAGCTGCCGCGCCCTGGCGCACCATCGGAGGCAGCAGGCGAGCAACACAAGAATCGGCGCGGCGGCCTCCGCCAGCCCCCTTGGGGTGCCCCTGCCGAGCAGCTCGCGCATCACCAGTCCCAGATTGAATGCTGCTGCTTGCAAGAGGTAGCGCTTGTGGACGTTCTCGCGTCCCCGCAGGCGAGTGCGTCGATGGTTGCCGGTCTCGCAGAGGTGCGCGAACGTACGTTCCAACAGTTCGCCGCGCCGGCGTTGGTAGCGTTTGCTCTTGGATGTCTTCACGCGGGCACGGTTCTGGTACAAAGCGACCGCGGCATCGCGGCCGCCGTTGTTCATCCAGCGACGACGATGAAGCTGTTTGCGCTCGGGGATATAGGTGCGCACGCCCTCGTCCGTGAAGTGCTGGAGCGTGCTCGCCTTGTGATAACCCTTGTCTCCGACGACCTCCTCGATAGCATCGGCGCCGACCGTGCAACTCCCCCCATCGCCGTCGTTGTCGTCATCATCGTCTTGGTCGTCACCACGAGCTGCCGCGATGTTCTCGTTGGCCTTCGCCGTGCTCGTGATGATGGACTCCGCGTCGGACGTCGTAGCCGGCAGGATCTCCGCAGCGAGCACTGCGCCCGTCTCCATGTCAACCGTGTGTTCCGCTTTGTACGCGAGACGTGTTCGGCCGTCCTTGAGACGCGTGATTTCCGCTTCCGCGTCGGTCGCAGACACCCACTCCTTGTTGGACGTCGTCTTCGTTCGCTTCTGGTCGAAGCGCCGAGCGTCTTCGTCGCTCGGGTTCTTGACCCCGGACTCCTTCGCCAGGCGCTTCAAGTACCCCTTGTAGCCCTCGCCGCTGCCGCGTCGAACGATGTTCTTCATCGACGCGTCGGCTCGCAGGTACGTCGAGTCCACTCCGGCAACGCGGCCCTGAAGCAAGCCTTTCTCGTTCAGCACTCGCATGACGAAGTGGAACACCTGCTCGTAAACCCTCAGCGGGAGACGCGTCCGAAGCCGTGACAACGTCGAGTGGTCTGGCGTTCGCTCATGAACCGCGCAGCCAATAAACCCCTTCAGCGACAACGAGTCCTCGATGCGCCAGCAGATCCCGCGTTCCGACTCGATGCCTTCGAAGTACCCCACCAGCAGCATCCGAAAGTAGCGCCCGGGAGGGGTCGACAGCCGCCCCTGCGAGCCAGCTTCGGCAAAGTGCGACTCGCACAGCCCCTCCACGAACGGGTCGAACCCCGCCTGGCCCAGGATCTCGTTCAGCTTTTCGTAGAACCGGTGCCGTGGCGCACCCGCCATCTCGTCCGAGCGTACAAAGAGCGGCTGCTGCACCGGCTTCTTGCGTCCCATGGCCATGGACCCAAAACTATCCGTCCACACCCCGTCTGTCGATCCCCAACAAACCGGCTTTGTTCAACGGGCTGCTAGAGGCCGGGCGACGAGTCCGAGCTACAGCCGCCCGCCTAGCAGCGGTGAAGTGGGCGGACCCCGAGGTCCGGCCCGTGGAC
>DASXWF010001499.1:0-5418 GCA_036503835.1 Polyangiaceae bacterium
TTATTAGTGCGCTAAAGTACTAAAAATATTGCAAAATATTGAGTCATGAATCAATTCTGATATCTATGCGGAATGGCTGGCCGCGCCACACAGGACCGAACCGCGACGTTGACGCGGCGCCTTTCTCTCGGGCCCGCCAGCGCTCGCGAGCTGCAAGCCGTTCTTGGCGTGAGTCAGCCGGTGCTCTCGCGGTTCACGCGGGGCCTATCCGAGCGCTTGTTGGTCGCCGGCCGGGCGAGAAGCACGCGCTATGCGCTACGGCGTACGATCGCCGAGGTCGGACGCACGGCGCCTGTCTACGAGGTCGAAACGAGCGGTCGCACACGAAAGCTCGCCACGCTGCATGCCGTCGCGCCGGAGGGGTTCTACGTGGAAGCCCACTCGGACGACGTGAGCAGCGGGTTTCACCGTGACCTCCCGTACTTCCTGTACGACCTCCGGCCATCGGGTTACCTCGGCCGACTCGTTCCCCTGCAGCATCCGGAGCTCGAGCTTCCCAACGACGTACGACTCTGGTCGGCAGACCATTCCCTCCGCTACCTGACCCGATACGGTTGGAACCTGAGTGGGGCGCTCGTCGTCGGGGACGCAGCGTTGAAGCTCTTTCTCCGGCACACGACGACTGTCCCCGGGTTGGAAGTCCCGGGAGGCCCAATTCCCGAGGCTGCGCGCAAGGCTCGCTATCTCGAGCTTGCGGACGATGTCCTGAAAGCCGGTCCCATCGGCAGCTCGGCCGGTGGGGAACAGCCGAAATTTCTGGCCACTCTGGCGGGTGGACCGACCGACGTGATCGTCAAATTCTCTCCGCCCGTGCGTGACCGCACGAGCGAACGCTTCGCCGACCTACTCGTCGCCGAACACCTGACGCTCGCCGGCATGCGCGACCACGGCTTCGACGCTTCGGAGTCCTGCCTCGTGCAGGCCGACGACCGTGTCTTCCTCGAAGTGCGGCGTTTCGACCGTTACCCGAATGGCGGCCGCCACGGCCTGCTCTCGCTCTTCGCGCTGGACGCCGAGTTCGTCGGAGACATGCAAACCTGGCGCGACAGTGCGCGGAGTCTCCGCGAGCAAGGGCACATCGACCCAGCAGCGGAGCTCGAGATTCGGCGGCTGGAGCTTTTCAGCCAGCTGATCGCGAACACCGATAGGCACCACGCCAACCTCTCGTTCCTCGTGCGTGGCGCGCGCGTCGAGTCCGTCGCGCCGGCCTATGACGTGGCTCCGTCGTACTACGCTCCACGGCACGGCGACATCGATGTTCCGGCGTACGAGCCACCCGCGCCCGAGCCGGCCGACGGTGGTCTCTGGCTTCCAGTGTACGAGGCGGCTCGCGCGGTCTGGAGCAACCTGGAGAGCGATCGGCGCCTGTCCCGATCCTTTCGGGCCCTCGCGCGTGCACAGGGGAAGCGGATCCTGGAGTGGCGCCGCGTCGCGGAACGGCTGCCGAGCTGAGCTACTTTCGCCGCTCCAGCTGCGAAAGATCGCGAACCGCGCCGCGCGCGGCGCTCGTCGTCATGAGCGCGTAGGCCTTGAGCGCAAGAGAGACGGAGCGGTCGCGGTTGGGACGCCAGGCGTCGCCGCCGCGCGCGAGCATGGCGCGGCGGCGCGCTTCCAGCGTCGCCGCGTCGACCACCACGTCGATCGTGCGCGCGGGGATGTCGATGCGGATGCGATCGCCTTCCTCGACCAGGCCGATCGTGCCGCCTTCCGCCGCCTCCGGCGAAACGTGCCCGATGCTGAGGCCCGACGTGCCGCCGCTGAAGCGGCCGTCCGTGACGAGCGCGCAGGCCTTGCCGAGGCCTTTCCCCTTCAAGAACGAGGTCGGATACAGCATCTCCTGCATGCCGGGGCCGCCCCTCGGTCCCTCGTAGACGATCACCACGACGTCGCCCGCCTTGATCTCGTCCGCCATGATGGCGTCGCAGGCGGCTTCCTGCGAGTGGAAGACGCGCGCGGGCCCCTCGAACTTCAGGATGGCCGCGTCGACGCCGGCCGTCTTCACGATGCAGCCTTCGTTCGCGAGGTTGCCGTAGAGCACCGCGAGCCCGCCGTCCTGACTGTAGGCGTGCGGGATGTCGCGGATGCAGCCGCGCTCGCGGTCGACGTCGGCTTCGCCGAAATACTTGTCTTGAGAGAAGGCCACCTTGGTGGGGACGCCGCCCGGCGCCGCGAGCGCGCGTGCCTTGGCCTCGCCGCTCACCGCCTTGCCGCGCAGGTCGTTCTGGTCGATCGCCTCGCCCAGCGTGGCGCTGTGAACGGTGTGCACCTCGCGGTGCAAGAGTCCGCCGCGGTCGAGCTCCCCGAGGATGCTCAGAATGCCCCCGGCGCGGTGCACGTCCTCCACGTGGTAGTGCGAGGAAGGCGCGACCTTGCAGACGTTCGGCACCTTGCGCGAAAGACGGTCGATGTCCTTCATTTCGAAGGCGACTCCGGCCTCGCGGGCGATCGCGAGGATGTGGAGCACGGTGTTGGTCGAGCCGCCCATCGCGATGTCGAGGGCCATCGCGTTCTCGAAGGCCTCGAAGGTCGCGATGCTGCGCGGCAGCACGCTCTTGTCGCCGTCGACCCAGTAACGGCGCGCCAGCTCGACGATGCGGCGCCCCGCCGACGCGAACAGCTCCCAGCGCCGGGCGTGCGTCGCGAGCAGCGTGCCGTTGCCGGGCAGCGCGAGACCGAGCGCCTCGTTCAGGCAGTTCATGCTGTTGGCGGTGAACATGCCCGAGCAGGAGCCGCAGGTCGGGCACGCCGAGCGCTCCAGCTGGCCGAGCTCCTCGTCGCTCACGGAGGCGTCGCCGGCCGCGATCATGGAGTCGATCAGATCGAGCTTTCGCACGAGCGGCTTGCCGTCGCGATCGTGCGTGCCGACGATCTTGCCGGCCTCCATCGGGCCGCCCGACACGAAGATCGTGGGGATGTCGAGGCGCATCGCGGCCATCAGCATGCCCGGCGTGATCTTGTCGCAATTCGAGATGCAGACGAGCGCGTCGGCCGCGTGCGCGTTCACCATGTACTCGACGCTGTCGGCGATGAGATCGCGGCTCGGCAGCGAGTAGAGCATGCCGCCGTGACCCATCGCGATGCCGTCGTCCACGGCGATGGTGTTGAACTCGACGCCCCAGCCGCCGGCCTCGTCGATGACCTTCTTCACGCGCTGCCCCACGTCGTGCAGGTGCACGTGCCCGGGGACGAACTGCGTGAAACTATTGGCGATGGCGATGATTGGCTTCGCGAAATCCGCGTCGGTCATGCCCGTGGCTCGCCAAAGCGAGCGGGCGCCAGCCATGGTTCGGCCGGAAAAGGTCGCGTGACTTCGGTACGGCATGCCCGGCAGGCTAGTACAACGGCCCGAATGTGCATCCGAGCTCCGGAGACGAGGAAGAATTGGGGCCGTTGTACTAGCCGGCCGCGAAGCGGCCGAGGGGGGAGGCTCGGCGCAGCCGAGGGGGGCGCTGCGGCGCCCTCGCAGAACGGATAGGACCGCCCCTCGGCAAGCCGAGGGGTCCGCGAAGCGGGCAAACCCGGAACGGAGTCCGGGTTGCGGTCCTAGCACCGGGCGGGGGTGAAGCTCGACCGGCTCAGCCCGGGCCGCCGTAGAACACCGCGCGCACGCCGATCTGCGCCTGGTGGCCCACGAGCGATTGGCTGCGCACGAGCTGGTACTGCACGGTCGGCGCGAACGCGAAGTGGCCGGCGCGAAATAGCTCGTACGCGCTGCCGAGCCCCGCCATGGAGGTGAACCCGCCCTCGCCGCGCTCTCCCGCCTTGCCCTTCACGGTGAAGACGCCCGCGCCGAACGTCGTGAAGAACGCGAGATCGCGCAGCGGGCCGCCGACCCCGTAGAGCGGGTAGGCTTCCACGCGGAAGACGACCCCGCCGCCGGAGCCGCTCCCCTGGCTGCCCGAGGTTCCGAAGAACGTCGGCCCGACGCCGAAGGTGAACCAATCGGCGAGCGCGCCGCCCAGCCAGACCGAGACGCCCGCGCCCGCGCCGAACCCGGTCTTCGCCTCGAAGCCGGGGTTGTCGATCTTGTCGACTTCGTTCGGGTAGCCGCTGGCGCCGCCGAGCACGAGCACGGGGCTCACGCCGATCACGAAGTCGGAGCGCCGTTCGCCGCGTTGATCGTAACCGCCGTCCCAGGCTTCGTTGTCGTTCGCCTGCGCGAAAGCCGGCAGCGTCGCGAGCAGGCCGAGCGCCGTGACCGAGGCGGCAAGGATGCGGTGCACGACCCCTTCGTCGGGCTTCTGGGCGCTCCCGTCAAGGGTCGGGTTCACCGAAGCGAGGAGTCGCGTCCAAACCCGGGAGCCGCGTCCAAACCCTGGTACGATGCGGCCGAGCTCTTGGCTCTTCGCGAACTCGACGGGTACGACGCCGGGCGGCGCGCTTTTCTCGCGCTGATCGCGAGCCTGCCTCGCGCGACCGCCGGCGACCCCTTCGGGCGGGAGCGCCGAGCCCGGCCCGCCGCCGTGCGCGAAGCGCTCGCGGGCTGGGTCCCGCGCGCGGCCTTCGTGCTCGCCGCTTCGGCGCGCGGACTTCTCGCCGGCGATGCGGCCGAGCTCTGCGCGCGGTTGTTCCCGTCGCAGTCCGAGCTCGCGGGGCTCGGTCCCGTCCGAGCCGCACTCGACGAACTCCGGCGAAGCGTTCCGGAGAGTTCCTTCGGATCGTTCGAGCCGGAGCTGCTCGGCAGCGTCTACGAGGGCACGATCGGCACGGGCATCGCCGTAGCCGGTGAGGCCACGGCGATCCTGAGGCCGCGGCGCCGCGCGGGCGACGCGACGTGCGAGGTCGCGCTCGATCTTCACGAGCTCTGCGCCGTGCGCGGCGGGCAACGCGCGGAGCGGCTGGCTGCGCTCGGTGTCGAGCTCGAAGCGGCGGCGCTGCGGAAGCTCGCACGAGCGGGCGACGCTGCGGAGCTCGGCACGCTGCTGGTCGAGAGCCGGCGCGCGCGCGCGCGGCTGCCGGTTGCGGGCACGGTCACGGCGTTGCTCACCGTCGATCGCCGCCGGTCGGGTTCGCACTACACGCCGAGGTTGCTCGCCGAACGAGTCGTCTGCGCCACGCTCGAACCGCTGCTCGGGCCCGACCCGACGCCGGATTCGATCCTCGCGCTCCGGATCTGCGATCCCGCCATGGGTACGGGCGCGTTTCTCCTCGCGGCATGCCGATTTCTGGCCGAAAAGTTGCAGGCCGCCGCGGCTCGGGTCGGCACTCCGCTACCGGCGAGCGAAGCGCACCGGACCGTCGCCGAGCGCTGCCTGTACGGTGTCGACCGCGACCGGGCCGCGATCGACGTCGCCAAGCTCGCGCTGTGGCTCGTCACGGGCGACGGCTCGCTGTCGCTCGATCGGTTCGCGCCCGTACTGGTTCGAGGCGAGGCGCTGCTCGGAGCTCCTCCGATCGAGTCGCGTGCAGCACGCGAGT
>DASXWF010001500.1:0-10420 GCA_036503835.1 Polyangiaceae bacterium
GCCACCGCGACCTGCCCCGCCTCCGCCGCCTTTTCCAGCTTCTCCCGCCGTCGTCGCCCCCGCCTGGCCGCTCGCGTGCAGTCCCGCTTCCCCGCCGCCTTGCGTCGCTGCCGCGAGATCTCGAGTGCCGTCGAGTCCCGCGATCAGCTGGCACGCGCTCGAGCACGACAGCAAGAGCACGCTCGGGCTGAGCCCCCGGGTCGGTGCGGCTCTCGGCGCCATCATTCCATCAATCGCACGGTGCCGGAGCGTCGTCGATATGTGCGATTTTTCCCCCCGGTTTCCGAGGTGGAGCGCGTTCGCCGGAAGGCTGACGCGCTCCATCACGGGTCCCTCGCACAGCGCAGGCCGGCGTAACGACTCTGGGTCAGCCTCCGGTGCTGCTCGCGCGTGACGCCCCGCAGCGCCGCTCCCGAGACCAGAAAGCCCCCGCCACGCGACGTCACGTTCTGTGCGTCGACGTCGAACGCCAGGTTCATCGGATCGGTGCCGCGTGACTGCGGAAAGCCGTACCACCCCTCGGCCCACTGATCCCGCGTGACCTCCCAGAGTGAACCCGCGAGGTCCGAGTGTCCGAACCTGCCGAGCCCCGCCGGACGGGTGCTGCCGACCTCGGGCAAGTCGTTCATTTCGCAGGTGGGACCGCCGAAGGCCGTGCAACCGTAGGCGGCGCGGGTGCGATCCGGTTCTTCGCTGCCCCAGGGAAAGAGCCGCTCCTCGTCACCACCCGCCGCGGCAAACTCCCACTCCACCTCGCTCGGCAGCCTGCCGCCGTCCCAGACACAGAACGCAAAGGCGACGTACCAACCGACGTTGTTGATGGGACGGCATTCGAACGCGCCCGGCGATGTCGTCCAGGTTCGAAGGACGTCGTCGATGTCGAGCTGCTCGAGCAGAGCGGTACGATTCGGCGGCAAGCGGTCGTTCCACTCCGCTTGCCAGCCGCTGTCCGGGACGTTCGGGTGCGGGCCCGCGTTGTCGCCGGGCGGCGTGCCGTCGTAAGCCTCGACGAAGCGGCGGAAGCGCCCGACGGTCACTTCGTAACGATCGAGCCGGTACGGGCTCACGGTGACGAGGTGAGCCGGGATTTCCGAGGGCGAGCCGGTCGGAAAGTAGTCGCCCGCGCCCTGCGTCTCGCTCCGCCCCATGTCGAACGAGCCGCCGGGGACCGAAATCGTGAGACAAGGGTTGGCGCCGGCGCAAAGGCCGAGACCGCCGGAGCACGACGGCGTGTCGAGCTCGCTGCCGTCCACGCCGTTCTGATCCACGACCACGCCGCCTCCGCTCGCTCCCGACACGCCGGAGTCGCCGGACTCGGCCGCTGCGCCGCCCTGGCCGCCGTCCTCGCTGCGACCACCTTCACCACCGCGACCGCCGTCCTTACCGCCATCGCCTGCGTCGCCACCCGCGCCACTCGCACCCGCGCTCGCGCCACTCGCACCCGCGCCGCCGGCGCTCTTCCCGCCGACGGCGGCTCCCGCTTCTCCCGCGGCCCCTGCGTCCAGCGCACCGTTGCCCGCTCCGGCCGCCTCGGGATCACGTCCCGCGCCGGGATCGCTCCCTCCACGCCCGCTGCCCCCTGCCCCGCGTCCGCCGCCGCCTTGGCCCGCTTCCGCGCGCGCTTGCGCGAGCTGCCGCTCACCGTCGAGCCCGGCGACGAGCTCACAACCACCGAGCATCGAAAGCACCCAGAACGACGCGAGCTTTCGAACCTGCATCGGCCTCGGCTATTTCGGCCGCTTCAGCACCAGACCACCCGCGAAGTCGGTGAAATAGAGGAACGCTTCGTCGAGAGCGATGGCCCGCAAGCTGCCCCAGCCGTCGGTCAGGGTCTCGGTCGCGCCGCCGTTCACGGGCATTCTGAAAACCCCGTTGAGGTCGGCGAAATAGACGTGCGTCCCGTCGGAGTGGAGATCGATGATCGTACCCGACGCGGGCGCGATGTCACCGAGCGTCGTGAGCGGTCCGCCGGCAAGGCTCCGGCGATACACGCTCACATCGTCGATGAAGTAAACGTTCGCAGCGTCCGCGGTGATGCGATGAATCGGGGAGTCGAGCCCCGCCGCGAAGGACGTGTGGCCGAGGCTCGACGTGCCCGAGACCGGCGTTTCTGCGACGTACGCCGTCCCCGGCAGCTTCGCGGTGAAGTTCGAGTTGAAGATGCCGTCGTTGACCCAGAAGGCCGTGCCGCCCGCGACCACGAGGTCCTTCCCCTCGCTACCGTAAGGCCCCGCCGCTACGACGCCGACGCTGCCGCCGTTGCGATGAATGCGGTAGATGCCGTTGAATCCGGAGCCGTAGTAGACGAACGCGCCGTCGGAGATGGCGCGGCCGACCCCGTTGGCGATACCCTGCGCGATCGTCTGACTGGGACCGCCTCCCTTCAACGCCTTCGCGAGGTGCCCGGCCTGCGAATCCTGGAGGCACGAGTAGACGTACGTGTCGTCCACGGCGATGTCGTGTGGGCCGACTTGACCGGTGACGACGGCCTCCGGTGAGCCGCCGGCGAGCGAGACACGCTGAACGCTGCCCGCTACGGCGTAAATCGAGAAGTAGAGATAGCTTTCGTCGATCGCGAGGCCGAACGGACTCGCGATCGTCGCCACCGGAGTGGGCTCCGGGCATCCGTGCGGGCACGAACCCGCGCTTCCACCCGTACCGCCCTGACTCGAGCTGCCCGCCTGCCCGGCGCTGCCGCCCTGTCCCGCTTGCCCGCCGCTGCCGCCCGCACCCGGATCGCCTTCGCTGCCGCCCGGCGCCGTCGCGCACTTGGCGATCTTCACGACGGCACCGCGCTGCGAATCCGTGAAGTAGAGGTTCTCGTCGTCGAAGACGAGGCGCTGGATGCGATCCCAGCCTTCCGTCAGCACTTCCGGCGTGCCGCCCGCGACGGGAACACGGAGGAGCGCCTGTCCGTCCGTGTAGAAGAGGTGCTCGCCGTCCGTCACCATGTCGACCAGCGCCGATTCTCCGAGCGGTCGCGGCGGCAGCGAGACGATCGGCGAGAACGCGCCGCCGTCGTGCGACGTGCGGTACACCGCGGATTCGTCGCTGAAGTAGACGCTACTTTCGTCCACCGCGACGGCGAACAGCGGGAAGTCGAGGCGCGTGACGAGCGGCGCGGCCGTCGCGCCGTCGACCGACGCACGCTTGACGAGCGCCGTCTCGGGCTGGACCGGCTCGAACATGGCGACGCCGTAGTTCGTCCAATAAAGTTGACCGTCATGGAGCGCGACATCGACGATCGCGCTGTCGAACGGACCTTCGGAAAGCGAGAGCAGCGGGCCGCCCGCAATCGGCCGCGCCACGAGCGCGTTCAAGTTGGTCGAGTAGTAGATGTTGTTCGCGTCGGCGTTCAGCGAAAAGATCCCGGTGAGGACGCCGGTCGCGATCTCGTGACGATCGCTGCCGTCGCTCGCCGCCTGGAAGAGATGTCCCGCCGCCTGACCGATGGCCGCCCAGAACACTCGACCCGTGCTCGCGGCGATGTCGTGCGGATACAGTTCCCCGGACGACAGGAGCACCGGCTGGCCGCCGCTCACGGGAAGCCGGTAAATGCCGCCGTCCAGCGCGTGAGTCGTGAAGTAGAGGTCGCCCGCGTCGAGCGCGAGGCCCCAAGCCTGCGGAACGGAAGCGATCACCTCGGCGGAATCCACGCAGGGTTCACCGCCGTTGTCGCCGCCGCCGCCTGTGGAACCGCCACCACCCGTCGCGCCTGAGCCGGCGACGCCACCGGATGAGCCGCCGGCACCACTCTCGGAGCCGCCGCTTCCGGAGACACCGGAGCCGCCGCTCCCCGAAGTTCCTGAGGCTCCCGAGACACCGCTGCTCCCGGAGGTACCGTCGCCGCCACTGCCCGACGTCCCCGAAGAGCCGCCACTGCCGGCGGAGCCGCCGCTCCCCGACGTACCGGACACACCGCCCGTGCCGGCAGCGCCTGAGGCGCCGCTCCCCGACGTACCGGAGACACCACCGCTCCCCGAAGCGCCAGCGCTGCCGCCGCCGGGAACGAGTCCTTCTCCGCCCGCTCCATCACCGCCGTTCCCGGCGTTCCCGGCGTCCCCGGCACCGCCGGCATCACCGCCTGCTCCCGCCCCGGCTCCCGAGCCACCGGCTTCACCAGCCGCCGCACCGGCGTCGTTACCGGCGCCCGCAGAATTCGCCCCCGCATCACCCGCGCCCGCTCTTCCTCCGTCCTGGGCTTCGCCCCCCTCACCTCCGCCCGAGAGTTTTCCGCCCATTCCCGCCGAATGGCGAGGAGCTCCTGAAATCGCCGAGTCGCCGCCGCAACCGGGCAAGACCTGGCTCGCGCCGCCGACGAGCAACGCGACACGAACGATGCGAAACGACCGTTTGAAGAGAAGGTCTACGAGCACGGAACACCCTCGAAGCGTATCCGCTCGCGTTAACACGGCGTCACGCCGGGTGCCAGAGCAGCAGCGGGACCGAGCGTCGCCGCCCGCGCCTCCGCGGCCGGAGCCCGTGCTTCACGGCGAGAGGTAACCCCGCGAAAAACCAGCGCTGACCACACGTCAGCTCGTCTTCGCGACGGACTCGGCGCGTTCCGACGCGCCGAGTCAGTGCTGGTTCTGCTCGTCGTTCTCGGTCGAAGGCGCGCGGTATTTTTCCACCACGCTGCTTTCGAGCTCGCTTTGCGTGCGAATGCGGGGCGGCGGCGGGTCGCCGTGGAGCTCGAGCTGCGTCGCCGCCCAGAGCTCGCGCGCGACGAGCGCCGAGTATTCGGGGCTCGTCGGGTCGCCCGCGAAATGGTCGAGCGCCTCGTCCACTTCCTTGAGCTCGAGGCGGACGCGCACCGGATCGATGTCGTCCTTGCTCGCGAACTTGTCGGTCAAGAGGGTCGCGCGATCGTCCGACACCTCGGCAAACCCGGGACCGATCGCGACCGACTCCGAGACACCGCTCTTGGTGTACGTGACGATGCCCGCCGTGAGCGCAGCGAGCAGCGGACGGTGCCGGGGCAGCACCCCGAATTCACCGTCCACGCCCGGCGCGGTGACCATGTCCACCGCTTCGGTGAGCTTCACGCCGTCGGGCGTGACGATTTCGAGCGCTAGCGTTTCAGCCATGATCTTTAGCCGGTCGTGGCCTCTGGCCTCAGGCGGCCGACTTCATCTTGGCGGCGGCTGCCTTCACGTCGTCGAGGTTGCCGCACATGTAGAAGGCTTGCTCGGGCAGGTCGTCCAGCGCGCCCGAGAGGATCTCCTGGAAGCCGGCGATGGTTTCCTTGAGCGGAACGTAGCGGCCCACGCGACCGGTGAACTGCGCGGCGACGAAGAACGGCTGCGAGAGAAAGCGCTGGATCCTGCGCGCGCGCGACACCGTCTGCTTGTCCTCTTCGCTGAGCTCGTCCATGCCGAGGATGGCGATGATGTCCTGCAGATCCTTGTACTTCTGCAGGGTCTGCTGCACGGCGCGCGCGGTCTTGTAGTGCTCCTCGCCCACGATGCTGGGCGAGAGCATGGTGCTGGTCGAGTCGAGCGGATCCACCGCGGGGTAGATGCCGATTTCCGAGATCGCGCGCGAGAGCACGGTCGTAGCGTCGAGGTGGGCGAAGGTCGTCGCCGGCGCGGGGTCGGTGAGATCGTCCGCGGGCACGTAGATCGCCTGCACGCTCGTGATGCTGCCTTTCCGGGTCGAGGTGATGCGCTCCTGGAGCGCGCCCATCTCGTTCGCGAGCGTGGGTTGGTAACCGACGGCGCTCGGCATACGGCCGAGGAGCGCCGACACCTCGCTGCCCGCCTGCGTGAAGCGGAAGATGTTGTCCACGAAGAGCAGCACGTCCTGCCCTTCCTCGTCGCGGAAGTACTCGGCGCAGGTGAGCGCGGAGAGCGCGACGCGGGCGCGCGCGCCCGGGGGCTCGTTCATCTGACCGAAGATCAGGGCCGTCTTGGAGAGCACCGGCTCGCCCGTCTCGAGCTTCGACTCCATCATTTCGAGGTAGAGGTCGTTACCCTCGCGCGTGCGCTCACCGACGCCGGCGAAGCAGCTCACCCCGCCATGCGCCTTGGCGACGTTGTTGATGAGCTCCTGGATGAACACGGTCTTGCCGACGCCCGCGCCGCCGAACAGGCCGATCTTGCCGCCCTTGCGGTACGGAGCGAGCAGGTCGATGACCTTGATGCCCGTTTCGAAAATTTCGACGTTGGTGTTCTGATCGACGAACGCCGGTGCCGGGCGGTGGATCGGGAGCTTCTTCTGCGAGTTGACGGGGCCCTTCTCGTCGATGGGCTTGCCGATCACGTTGAGGATGCGGCCGAGCGTCGCGTTGCCGACGGGCATCATGATCGGAGCGCCGGTGTCCGTTACGGTGGTGCCGCGCACGAGACCGTCGGTCGTGTCCATCGCGATCGCGCGCACCACCGACTCGCCGAGGTGCTGGGCGACCTCGAGCACGAGGTTGTCCTTCTCACCCGAGATGTTCGGATTGGTGAGCGTGAGCGCGTTCAGAATCCTCGGCAGCTTGCCCTGCGGAAATTCGACGTCGACGACCGGACCGATGACTTGGATGATTTTGCCTTGGGTGCTCATGCTTTCCTCGCGGCCACGCGATGGGCCGGGCCGCGGCCGATTAGCATGATGCCGTGGGCGTGCCAACTGCCGCGGAAAGCGGCGGCACCCAGGCTTCAGGCCGGCTCGCGACCAATCCCGGTCGGAGCGAGCGCCGGGACACTCTGGGTGGAACGGAGCAGCCGGAGCTCGTCGATCATCAGGGCCCGAACGTGGTCGCGGAGGCGCCGGCTGTCGTTGTCGAAGTGCTTCGGATCGACCGGCGCCAGGATCGAGACGGTGACGGCCTGGGGCGAGATGAGCGCGCTGCTCTTGGGGAGGACGCTCCCCGTGCCTTCCATGACGACCGGCACGATCGGAACGCCCGCCCGGACGGCCATCCAGAACGCCCCCCGGTAGAAGCTCTGGACCTCGCCGTCCGGCGAGCGCGTGCCTTCGGGGAAGACGAACAAGCTCGAACCGCCCCGGAGGCACGCCTCCGAGCGGCGCAGCATGCGGCGGATGCTCGGCAAGTGTCCCCGCCGGAGCGGCACGTAGCCGTTCAGCCACATGGTCCAGCCGAGGAACGGCGCGAAGAAGTTCGCGCGCTTGCTGACCCAACGGTACGGCAGGTGCGTCGCGAACACCGCCAGGATGTCGACCATCGACTGGTGATTCGAGACGTAGACGCACGGCCCGGCGCGCAGCGCTCGCTCCCGCCCCTCGACGCGCACGGTCGCGAACGGCGCCCAGGCCAGGTAATGCGCGCCCCAGAGGCTCGTGTAGGCGTGGAGCAGGCGCTTTCTGCGATCCCAGAGCGTGAGCGCCCAGAGGGCGAGCGCCGGCACGAACAGCAGCGCGCAGCTCACGATGAAGTACGGCCAGTAGAAGGCGCTGTAGATTCGGAGTCCGACGGGACCGAGCCGAGCTCCGCGACGCATGCCGGAGCGACCGTAGCCCCGGGACGGCCCGCAGGCCAGACGCTCGCGCATCCCCGCACGCGGCGCCGGGAAATTCCGCGGCGGCGCGCGCGGCGTTGCTTCGGCGGGGCGTTCGAGACTACTGGGAGCGCCCATGAAGCAGCGCATGCGAGGCGTGAATCTCGGCGGTTGGTTCAGCCAGATCGACGCTCTCCAAGGCAACGACCCCGACACGTTCGTGGGCGAAGAGGCCCACCTCGAGACGTTCCTCGGTTCCGAAGACTTCGCGAGGATCCGCGGTTGGGGCTTCGACCACGTGCGGCTGCCCGTGGACTACTTCAACCTGTTCAGCGGGCCCGAGCTCTCGCCCGTCGAACCGACGCTCGGGCGCCTCGATCGCGCGATCGACTCGATCCTCGCGGCCGGACTCGCGGTGATTTTCGACCTTCACAAGTGCCCGGGACACGATTTCCACTCGGGCGCCTCGCGGGCACAGCCGCTCTTCTCCGACCCGAGCGTGCGCGAACAGACCAAGCGCGTCTGGAGCGTGCTCGCGGAGCGCTACGGCGCGCGCGAACACGTAACGCTCGAGCTCCTGAACGAGCCCGTCGCCGAGAACGGCCGCGACTGGGACGAGCTCAAGAACGAGCTCTGCGCGCACATCCGGCGCCACGCGCCCAAGGCCACCCTGCTCGTCGGCTCGAACCGCTGGAACCGCCCGGAGGAGTTCGCCGCGCTCACGCCGTTCGACGACGACAACGTCGTCTACAGCTTCCACACCTACTCGCCGCTCGTGTTCACGCACCAGAAGGCGCCCTGGATCAAGGGCGACGTCTTCCACGTGAACCGCCCCTACCCCGGCACCTACGAAATCCCCGCCGGCACCACGCATCGCCTCCCGCTCGACACCGGCTACTGGGATCGAGCGCGGCTCGCGCAGACGCTCGACGCGGTCGTCGCCTTTCGCGACCGCCACGGCGTCCCGGTCGCGTGCAACGAGTTCGGCGTGTTCGTCGGCGGCGCGGATCGCGCGTCCCAGCTGCGCTGGATGCGCGATTTCCTCGGAATCCTCGCCGAGCGCGACTTCGGGTTCAGCTACTGGAACTACAAGAACCTGGACTTCGGCCTCGTGAGCCAGAACGAGCGGCGCTTCGCCGGCTACCCGCAGTACGCCGCGGACGGCATCGATCGCGAGCTCGTCGAAGTGCTGCGCGCGGGCTGAATCGGCCGAACACGCAAGCCTGAATCCGAACGCCTACCAGTCGAGGGGCAGTGGACATGGAATCCGCCGAGTACCGCCTGCCGCCACCACGTGGGCGGGGTGTGCGCCTAGTCCGCCCTGGTCCAACTTCAACGACCTTCCTGGGATGCCGAACAGCAAGCCCCAACAGCTGCCCCCTCGTTGGTGCACGACGTCCGGCCCCGTCCTCGGCTGCGCCTGCGGCGGGGCGCCCGCCTTGCGTCGGCTTCGCCGCCGCGGGGGCGCGGACCAGAATGGGCGCGTTGGGGGTCTCGACTGCCACCGGTGAGGGCGCGTTTCCGTAGGGAGTGCCGTCGGCGTGCCGAAAGGACGGGGTCGAGGCGCTCCCGTCGATGACGAGTGCGCCGTCGTGGAGCGCGTGGTGATGGGCCGAGCACAGCGTGATGAGGTTGTCGGGATGATGGCCGCCCCGCTCCGAGCGTGGCCTTCGGTGATGCACGTCCACGAACGTCGCGTGCCGGCAACCCGGAACCCGGCAGCGCCCACCGTCGCGGCGAAGGACTTGCCGGCGAACGGAAGGTGGCACCGATTGCTTGGCTCGGGTGCGGCGGAGCGTGACGTCCACGTGGGCGTCGTTGTCCACGCCAGTATTGACGTCCACGTGGGCGCTGACGCCGGCGCGAGCGTCGTCGCCTGTGCGCTCACTCGACGGTGCGCCCACGTGGGCGTGAACATCGGCAACCGACCCGATGTGCTGCGCATCACACTCCGCCATCTCCACGACCTGGGGACTCACCTCGATGAGCTCGCCTCGCCCTTCCTGCCAGCCCTTTCGGCAGTGCTCGCAGACGGTCAGCGCCACCTGATAGCTCGCGCGGCCTTCTTCTCGAGGTCCACCGAGCGCGAGCCGAGCGAGCGCCAGAAGCGCGGAATCGTCCGTGAGCGGCTCTCCCGCTTCCCTGCGCACCTTTGCCATCGCTTCTCGGAAGGTTGCGAGTACGTGCCCCGACACCTCGAACCGCAGCTCGTGGAGCTTGAGCCCGGCGTCGGGGACATCGCCGGGAAGGCTTCCCGGACGCTGCCCCGAGACGAGCCGTTCGACCTCGCGAACAGTCTTGCCGCGAGCGACCTGGAGCCACCCCTGCTCGGTGCTCGGGATGGCGACGCGGGTGAGCTCGCGGACGGTGGAGAAGGTGAGGGTGCCGGCACGAAGCGCCTCGGCTGTGGCCGGAAGCTCTTCGAGCGCCTCGGCGACGCGAAGTTTGTCCTGGGTGAAGCGCGCTCCGTAGCCGAACAGCCGCTCGACGTACTGCGCGAAGGAGCCGTAGCCCAGGCGCTGGTGAGCTCCGCTCCGGAACGCCGAGAGTAACCAGCGACCTTCTTCGAAATCGAGCGACGCTCGCTCGGCAGCGAGCTCGAGAAGCTTCTGATGCGCCTCTTTCCAGCTCGTATCCCCTGACGCATCACGCTCCGGTTCCACCCCAAAACAATCAACCAAAGCCTGCATGTCGGGCCCTCCCTTCGAGTCGATGAGCCGACACGACCTTCTATCACGCTGATTTTCAGGGTCGTAGCTGACACGCTCGCGCGCTTTCGGAGCACGAAACACGACGCGAGTCGATCCCAGCGACGAAACGCTCGCTGAGGCGAAGCCTGCGCTCGCCGAGCGCACTTCTACCGAATGCTGCGTCCGCGGAGCACCGAGCCCTCAGAAAGCCGTCAAGCAGAAATCGGCAGAAACGGACCACTTAGAGCCCTTGAGGCAGTTTGACGTTGGAGAATGCGTGCAGGC
>DASXWF010001501.1:0-11719 GCA_036503835.1 Polyangiaceae bacterium
CTGCTGCCAGCGCATCGAGCAGCGCGGCGCCGCCGTGCCGGGCGTGCATGACGCTGCCGCGCGTTTGCCTTCCCCACCGCTCGCGACGGCGACGCCGTGGTTCGACCTCGTCGCGGATTTCACCCCGGCCGTTCGCATCCCGCAGCGCGTTCAGGCTCGCGCGCCGCCCTACTCGGGGCCTCCTCTGTTCTTGAAGCACTGCGCCCTCCTCAGCTGAACCGGCGTCGCCCCGCGTAGGACGCGAGCGCGGAATGGGTCCGTGCTCGCACCGGATGCACGCTCGCGCGCCTGGATCCGCGAGCGGACTCGGTCGCGAAGCAGGAGGAGTCTTGGTGTTCATCGCTCGTCATTTCCGGTGGAGCTTCTGGCTCTGCATGGCCCTTTCGGTTTCGACCGGCGCCGCCGCTGCGGTGCCCGGCGACGGGGAAGGTGCGCCCCGGCCGGCCCCTGCTCGAGGCGGCGCAGGTTCCGCAGCCGCCTCGACCCTCGAGCTCGAACGCTCGCTCGCCGAACGGGCGTCGCTCGACGTGATCGTACGCCTCGCGCTCGCCAAGAACCCCGATCTCGTCGAAGCGCGCGAGCGAGCGCGGGCGGCACGCGAAGGGGCTCCCGCCTCGTCGCGGCTGCCGGATCCGGACTTCGAGTACCAGCTCTGGGCGGCTCCGCTCACGCGGCCCTGGGCAATCGGTGACGCCCAGATGCACATGTTCGGGCTAAGCCAGGCGTTTCCGGCGCCGGGAACGCTCGGCGCGCGCGAGGACGCGGCGCTCGAGCAGGCGGACGTCGCCGTCCAGGCCGAGCGCGCGCAAAAGCTCGAGCTCGTGCTGCGCCTGCGCCGGGCGTTCGCGGAGTACCGCCGCACGGACGCGGAGCAGCGAATTCACGTCGAACACGGCCGGCTCGCCGCGCAGGTCATCGAGATCGCGCGTGCCGCCTATCAGGCCGGCCGCGGGAGTCAGCAGGAAGTGCTGCGCGCCGAGCTCTCGGCATCGCGCCTGCACAGCGACGTGCTCACTGTCGAAGCCGAGAACAGGACCGCGCGCGCGCTGTTGAACGTGCTGATGGCGCGACCGGTCGACGCGCCGCTCGGCCCGCCCGCTCCATTCGACGCCGCGAGCGCGGCCGAGCGCGCCGCGACGGCCGCGCGTCAGCCCGTCGAGCGCCCCGAAGTCGTGGCGGCCGAGCGCGCGATCAGCGCGAGGCGGCACGAGCTCGAGGGCGTTCGTTCGAGCGGGCGCTGGCCGAGTTTCATGGTGGGTCTTCAGTACATGTACATGCCGATGGAGGAGGAGCCGCACAACTACGGCGTGACGCTGTCGGTCAGCTTGCCCTGGCTCAATCCACGCTACGGCGAGGAAGCTCGCGCGGCCGAGGCGCGTGTAGCGGCGGAACAGAGCGCGCTCTCGAGCTCGCAGAACGCCGTCCGCTACGAGCTCTACGCGGCAACCGAACGGCTGAAGGCAGCGCGCGAGACGCTGACGGTCCTCGAGCGCGGCGTCCTCCCGCAGGCGCAGCGAAGCTTCGAATCGGCTCAGGCCGTGTATCGCGGTGGACAGGGAGACTCCTTGGCGCTCTTCGACGCTTTGCAGTCGCTGCTCGACGTGCGCATCGAGCACGAGCGCGCTCTCATGCGCGTCGAAGTTGCGCTCGCGGAGGTGGAACGGGCGGCGGGAGCGCCGCGCTCGGGCGTGGTCGAGTCGGGAGGTAAGCGATGATCGAGCAGGCAGGTGAGGAAGGTCCTCCGCGCGGCGTACGACTCATGGCCGTGGTGCGCTGGACACTCGTCGTCCTCATGGCCGTCGTCGCCGCGTTTTCTGCGGCGTATTCGTTCGGATTCACTCCAGGCGCCGCCGGCCAGCGCATCCAGTACCACTGCCCGATGCATCCGCAGATCGTGCAGGATCATCCCGGGGAGTGTCCGATCTGCGGCATGACGCTGGTCCCCTGGACGCCGCACGCTCCGGCGGCGCCGGACGCTGCGAAAACCACGGCACCCGCTGCCTCGGCGGGTTCACACGCGGGCCACCGCCACAACCCCTCCGATCCGTTCGCGTGCCCGATGCATCCCGAGGAGTCCGGGACGAGCGCGGAGGATCGCTGCCCCATCTGCAACATGAAGCTCACGAGGCGGAAGGTCGTGAGTCCTCCGCCCTCGAGCAGCGCTCCTCCGGCCGCTCCGGTCGCGCCGAGCTCGGCCGCGCCGCTGCCGAGCGGCGTGCCCGGCCTCGTCCCGGTCGAGCTCGGGTTCGACCGCGTCCAGACGATCGGCATGCGCACCGCTCCGGCCGTGACCGAACCACTCGCGCCCGAGCTTCGCACGGTGGGCTTCGTGACGGCCGACGAGGCGAGGCTCGCCCGTGTACACTCGCGGTTTTCGGGCTGGATCGAGCGGCTCGCCGTTGCGACTACCGGCGCCAAGGTGAGGCAGGGGCAGGTGCTCGCCGAGCTCTACAATCTCGAGCTCCTGCCGGCGCAGCAGGAGTTCCTCGCGGCGCGCCGCTGGAACTCGGGCGCGGGCGGGACCACGCCGGGCCTTTCGACTCCGCTCGAGGAGGCCGCCCGCCAGCGGCTCGAGCTCTTCGGGATGTCGAAGCGCGAGATCGACGCCGTGGCCGAAAGCGGCAAGGCGGCGCGCACGATCGCGGTCACCGCTCCGCGTGGCGGGTACGTCGTCCAGAAGAACGCGGTGCAGGGCGCGTACGTGCAGCCCGGCACGGAGCTCTTCGAGATCGCCGACCTTTCGAGGGTGTGGGTGCTGGCGGACGTTTACGAATACGACATCGCGCGCGTCGCCCTCGGACAGTCCGCGACGGTGGTGCTCGGCGCCTACCCGAACGAGCGCTTCGCCGGCAAGGTCGGATTCGTCTCGCCCATCCTGGACTCGGCGACGCGAACCTTGAGCGTGCGCGTCGAGCTCGACAACAAGGAAGGCAAGCTCCGCCCCGGCCTGTACGCGGACGTGACGCTCGCGCTCGGCGCAGCGAGCGGCGTCGTGGTGCCTGCGGAGGCGCTCGTCGATACCGGCGAGTTTCAGTACGTATTCGTCGCCAAGGACGGCGGCCGTTTCGAGCCGCGGCGCGTGCGGGCCGGTGCCCGGAGCGGCGCGCGTGTGCAGATCCTCGAAGGGCTCGCCGCCGGCGAAACGGTCGTGACGACCGCGAACTTCTTGATCGATTCCGAGAGTCGCCTGCGCGCCGCCATCGAGAGCGGCCCGAACGCGGCACCCGCGCACAGCGCTCACTGAGGAACGGGATCTTGGTCGCTCACATCATCGAATTCTGCGCGAAGAATCGCTTCCTCGTGATCCTGGGCGTGGCGTTCGCGCTCAGCGCCGCCTTCTATTCGATCCGGCACCAGAAGCTCGACGCGATTCCCGATCTCTCCGATCCGCAAGTGATCGTCTTCACGGAGTGGATGGGGCGGAGTCCGACGCTGGTCGAGGATCAGGTGACCTACCCGATCGTGTCGTCGCTCGTCGCGGCGCCGCACGTCACGGACGTGCGTGGCTTTTCCATGTTCGGGATGAGCTTCGTCTACGTCGTGTTCGAGGAGGGGACCGACGTCTACTGGGCGCGGAGCCGCGTCCTCGAATACCTGAGCAGCCTGGGCGGACGGCTGCCCGAAGGCGTGCGGCCGGCGCTCGGTCCCGACGCCACCGGCATCGGTTGGGTGTTTCAGTACGCGCTGGTCGACAAGAGCGGCAAGCACGGTCTCGACGAACTGCGAACCTTTCAGGACTTCACGCTGCGCTACGCGCTCGGGAGCGTGCCCGGCGTGGCCGAGGTGGCGAGCGTCGGCGGCTATCAAAAGCAGTACCAGGTCACGGTCGACCCCAACAAGCTCAGGGCGTACGACCTCGGCATCGCCGAAGTGACGCGGGCCATCCGCGACGCGAACAACGACGTGGGCGGGCGCATCCTCGAGATGTCGAGCCGCGAGTACTACGTGCGCGGCCGCGGCTACATCCAGGATCTCGGCGCCATCGAACGCATCGCCGTGCGTGCCGCCGGTCCGACGGGCGTCCCGGTGCTCGTGAAGGACGTTGGCGACGTGCGCTTCGGCCCCGAAATTCGCCGCGGGTTGATGGAATGGAACGGGGACGGGGAGGCCGTGGGCGGGATCGTCGCGATGCGCCACGGCGAAAATGCGCTCGAAGTCATCGAGCGCGTGAAGCGGAAGATCGCCGAGATCGAGCCGGGCTTCCCGGAGGGAGTCAAGCTCGAGATTGCCTACGATCGGTCGGGGTTGATCGATCGCTCGATTGCGACTTTGAAGCACGCGCTGCTCGAGGAAGCGCTCGTGGTGAGCGTCGTGATCGTGCTGTTCCTGCTGCACCTCCGGAGCGCGCTCTTGCCGATCCTGACCCTGCCGGTGGCCGTCGCGCTCGCGTTCATCCCGATGTACCTGCTCGACATCCCCTCGACCATCATGAGCCTCGGCGGCATCGCGATCGCCATCGGCGCGACGGTGGACGCCGAGATCGTCATGATCGAGGCCTCGCACAAGAAGCTCGAGCACGCGCCGCCCGGCGCCGACCGCCACAAGCTGCTCGCCGAAGCGGCGCGCGAGGTGACGCCCGCCATCTTCTTCTCGTTGCTGATCATCGCCGTGGCCTTCTTGCCCGTGTTCGGCCTCACGGGTCAGGCCGGACGGCTCTTCAAGCCGCTCGCGTACACCAAGACGTTCGTCATGCTGGCGGCGGCGCTGCTCTCGATCACCTTCGCGCCCGCGCTGCGTGACTTTCTGATCCGCGGCAAGATCGTCCCCGAGAGCAGGCACCCGGTTTCGCGTTTCCTGATCGCGCTGTACCGGCCGTTCGTCTACGTCGCGCTGAGGAGGCCGATCTCCACGCTGGCGATCGGCTTCTTCGCCGTCGTGTCGGCGGTGTCGCTCTCGCGCAAGCTCGGCCACGAGTTCATGCCCGCCCTGAACGAGGGCGACATCCTGTACATGCCGATCACGTTTCCGAACATCTCGATCGAGGAGGCGAAGCGCCAGCTCCAGATTCAGGATCGACTCTTGCGCCAATTCCCCGAGGTCGAGAGCGTCTTCGGCAAGATCGGACGCGCCGAAACGCCGACCGATCCCGCTCCGCTCACGATGGTGGAGACCACCGTGCGCCTGAAGCCGCAGGAGCGGTGGGCGCGCGTGCCCGTCGAGCGCTGGTACTCGAGTTGGGCGCCCGCGCCGCTCAAGACCGTGCTCCGCCCGCTCTGGCCGGAGGAACGCCCGAAGAGCTGGGACGAGCTCACGGGCGAGATGAACCGAAAGCTGCAGCTGCCCGGCTGGACGAACGCCTGGACGATGCCGATCAAGACCCGCATCGACATGCTCACGACCGGCATCCGGACTCCGATCGGAGTCAAGATCTTCGGCACCGATCTGGCCGAGATCGAGCGGGCCGGCACCACGCTCGAGCGACTCTTGAGTCCGATTCCGGGCACGCGCAGCGTACTCTACGAGCGCAACCTCGGAGGCCTGTACCTCGACATCGTGCCGAACCGGGACGCCCTAGCGCGGTACGGGCTCAGCGTGGGTGACGTCGAGCGCACGATCGAAGCCGCGGTCGGCGGCACCCCCATCAGCGTGACCATCGAGGGAAGGAACCGCTTCAGCATCAACGTGCGCTACCCGCAGGATCTCCGTTCTGACCTCGAAAGCTTGCGCCGCTTGCTGATTCCCGTCGGCGGTGGCGGCGCCGGCGGCATGAACGACGCTTCCGGTATGCCGGGTCCGGGGACGACGGGCGCGCTCGATCGATCGCTGATCGGGCCCGAGTCGAGCGGCGCTCCCGATCTCGAGCCGCGCTGGCTGTTGGCTCAGGCCATGACGGGAATGAACGGCGGCGGCTCGCGCCTGGAAGAGCTCGGCGCTCCACGCCCCGCCCAGCCCGAGCTCGCGGCGGACGCGCCGATGCCCGCTCTACCGATGCCCGCGGCGCCCGCGATGGGCGGGGCCAGTCGCGGCATGGCGCCCGCCATGCAGGCTCCCGCAGCCGGGGGTTCGTCCGGCGCGAGCGCTCCGGCCCGGCGCTTCGTGCCGCTCGGGCAGGTCGCGGACCTCAAGGTGGCGAGCGGACCGCCGATGGTGCGCGACGAGGACGGTCTGCTCGTCGGCTACGTGTACGTCGATATCGACCAAAATCTCCGCGACATCGGCGGCTACGTGGACGAGGCGAAGCAGGTCGTCGGACACGCCGTCGAGCGCGGGGAGCTCGCGTTGCCGACCGGCTACTTCTTCAAGTGGACCGGTCAATACGAGGAGCTCGAGAAAATGGCGGCGCGGATGAAGATCCTGATTCCGCTCACCCTCGTGATCGTCGTCGTCCTCCTGTTCCTCTACTTCAAGAACTTCGTCGAGGTGCTGATCGTCCTGCTCTCGATCCCGTTCGCGCTCGTCGGCTGCGTGTGGCTGCTCTGGGCGCTCGACTACCGGCTCTCGACCGCGGTCTGGATCGGCATCATCGCGCTCGTCGGCCTGGCCGCGCAGACCGGCATCGTGATGATCGTGTACATCGACCACGCCATCGCCGAGCGCAAGCGCGCGGGTCATTGGAACACGCCGAACGACGTGGTGCTCGCACACCTCGAAGGGACGGTACAGCGCGTCCGGCCGAAGCTGATGACCGTCGCGACCATGCTGGTCGGCCTCGTGCCGCTGCTCTGGGCGACGGGTTCCGGCGCGGACGTGATGAAGCGCATCGCCGCGCCGATGGTCGGAGGGCTCGTCACGAGCGCCTTCCTCACGCTCGAGCTGATCCCCGTGATCTCGACCTTCTGGAGGCAGGAAGAGCTGCTCTGGGAACGTCTCGAGCCGCTCTCCACGCGACGCCTCACACATCTCAAGCTCGCCATCGGAGCCGTCGCGCTGGGCGCCGTCGCGATCGTCGCCGCGCTGGTCTCCACCATTTACGTGAAGCTTCCGGCCGGAGGCCTCACGGGCGCCGTCGTGCTCGGAACGCTGCTCGTCGTGTCGGGTACGGCGGCCTACTCGTTCGAACGGCGCGGCGCGCGGCGGCTGGTCTGGCCTCTCACCGAAGTCCCGCCGAGGTAGTGGCATCGGGAGAGGGGTTCTAAGCCGCCAAGGCCGCGGCCAAGCCATCGTTCCAGCCGCCGTCGCTTTCCCGATCGGCTCAACCCCACGTGCACGGGACCGACCCTCTCAGCCAGCCGCCGAACTCACTCTGCCGCGCGCCGGCCGACTCCGAACAGGCCGATGCCGAGCGAGCCGATCGAAGCGACGATCACGAGCCACATGCCGAGACCGGTGCTCGAGATGAAGAGCCCCATCACCGTGAAGAGACCGTACAAGAGGATGATCGAGGCGCCGATCACCGCGATCCAGAACGTCACGCGCCAGCCGAGCGCGCCGCCGAGCACGAGCAGCGCGCCGAGCAGCGGCACCGCGACGAGCAAGAAGCGATTCGCGCCCGAGAGCATACCGACCGCTTCCCCCTGAGTGAAGACCAGACCCATCCCGCTCACCTGAAGCAGGTTGCCGAGCTTGAACCAGGGCATGAAGAAACCGGCCAGGAGTGCGGCTCCGCAGAGGACGAACACCGCTCGCGCCGGGATCGGAGTCGGCGCCGCACCTGCCTTGGCAATCCCGCCTGCTTCACTCATGGCGGGGCCGACCATAGCATGGCGGCTCAGCGCGGCTTGACGCGAGCGTCAGGCGTTTGACGCTCGCTCTCGGGCTCGACGCCGGGTGGCTCGTTCACCCGCGCGGGTCATGGAAAAGTCGCTCGATTCGCGGCGGATCCGCGGCGGATCCGCGGCGAGAGACGCATGCCGCGGATGGCATGGTTCTCGCAGTCCAGCTGGACGTGGTGCCGTCCGCCGCCAAGCCCAGCGCTCCGAGCAAAGCCGAATTCATCGTTCCGCTCGGGATTGTCTTCATCGTCCTGATGATGGTGCTGCCCATCCCGCAGGTGCTGGTCGACGGATTTTTGGCGATCAGCCTGGCGGTGTCGATCGGCGTGTTCTTGATCGGGCTCTTCATGGAGCACCCGCTCGAGTTCAGCTCGTTTCCTGCGGTGATCCTGGTCGCCACCCTGCTCCGCCTGAGCTTGAACGTCGCGACGACCCGCCTGATTCTGCTGAAGGGGCACGAGGGGCACGGCGCGGCCGGGCACGTGGTCGAGACCTTCGGCAAGTTCGTGGTCGAGGGCAACGTCGTCGTCGGCCTAGTGGTGTTCCTGATCCTCGTGGTCATCAACTTCGTGGTGATCACGAAGGGTGCCGGCCGCGTCGCGGAAGTGGCCGCGCGTTTCGCCCTGGACGGAATGCCCGGCAAGCAGATGGCGATCGACGCCGATCTGAACGCCGGCATGATCGGCGCCGAAGTCGCGCGCGAGCGGCGTAAGAACGTCGAGCGCGAAGCGGACTTTTTCGGCGCCATGGACGGCGCAAGCAAGTTCGTGAAGGGCGACGCGATCGCCGGCATCCTGATCACCGCCATCAACTTGATCGGCGGTCTGATGATCGGGCTCTCCCGCGGGATGACCCTCGAGAGCGCTGCGGAGACCTTCTCGATTCTGTCGGTGGGCGACGCGCTCGTTTCCCAGATTCCAGCCCTCCTGATTTCGACCGCCGCCGGTGTCGTCGTGACCCGGTCGGCGACCGGCGATCAGATCGCCCGCGCCTTCCAGACGCAGCTGCTCGGGAGTCGGCGCGCCGTCATCGCCACCGCCGGTGTTTTGACGCTCTTCGCCCTGCTGCCGGGCATGCCCGCCTTGCCGTTCCTCTCCATCTCGGGCGGCCTCTTCTGGCTTGCCCACAAGCAGAAGAAGGCGGCCGTGGAGTTGCCCGCGATCACGGCCAAGGCGGAGGCCGCTGCGGCGCCCGCGGTCAGGCCCGGGTCGGTCGAGGACATCGACGCCGCGCTGCCGCTCGACGTGCTGGCGCTCGAGGTCGGCTACGAGCTCGTGCAGGTCGTCGATCCGCAGCTCGGCGGCACGCTCGTGGACCGCGTGGGGGCGCTTCGCAAGCAAATCGCCGTGGATCTCGGCACCGTGGTCCCGCCCGTTCACATCCGCGACAACCTCGAGCTCGCCCCCGGATCCTACCGCATCCTTCTGCTCGGCACGGAGGTCGCGCGTGGAGCGACCCGCGCCGGACGCCTGCTCGCCATGGATCCGACCGGCAGCGCCGGCCCGATCGACGGCGAACCGGTGCGCGATCCGGCCTTCGGCACGCCCGCGCGCTGGATCCATCCGCGCGATCGCGAGCTCGCCGAGGCCCTCGGCGCGACCGTCGTCGATCACACCACCATCATCGCCACCCACCTCGGTGAGGTCGCTCGCTCCCACGCACACCGGATCCTCGGGCGCGCCGAGCTCCAGCACCTGTTCGAGGTCTTCGGCAAGTCCACGCCGAAGCTCGTCGAGGACCTGGTACCGAACTTGCTCTCCGCTACCGACGTGCTGAAGGTGCTCCGCAATCTGCTGCGCGAGAACGTCTCGATTCGAGACCTGCGCACGATTCTGGAGTCGCTCATCGAGCTCGCGCCGGCGACGCGCGACACCGAGCAGCTCACCGAGCTCGCGCGCCAGCGCCTGTCGCGCCAGATCAGCGCGCAGCACACCGGCTCGGACGGCGTGCTCGCCGGCCTCGTGCTCGACGCGCCCGTCGAGGAGATGTTCCGGCGCTCGCTGCGCGAGATCGCTTCCGGCACCGGCGGCGCGCTGAACCCCGAGCACGCCCGCCTGCTCGGGCTCGCCCTCGAGGCCGCCGTGGCCCGCATGGTGAAGGCGGGACGCTCGCCGTGCGTCATCACCGCGCCCGACGTGCGCCGCTATCTGCGCGCGTTCGCCGAGCGCCGCTGCCCCCAACTTTCGGTCATCTCGTTCCGCGAGATCGAGCCAGACGCAACCCTGAAGCCGTTCGAGACCGTGCAGCTCTCGACGAGCGAAGCCGCCTGAGAAGGAGACGATCGTGCAGTTCCAGAGTTTCCGTGGATCCGACGTGAGTGAGGCCCTCTCGCAGGTGCGGGCGGTGCTCGGCCCCGACGCCGTGATTCGCACGACGCGCGAGGTCCGAGGCGGTAACGGGCCGTTCGATCGCGGGTACGTGGAAATCGAGGCCGCCGCCGGCGAGCCACGCCCGCAAAAAGCCCGCCCGGCGAGCCCCGCCGCCGCGCGGCACGCGGAGACGAGCTCGTTCGCTCTGCCGGCCGCGCCGGCGGCTTCGAAGCCGGGAGCCGCCGCGCAGGCGGATCTCAACCGCGAGATCGCCTCGCTCAAGGCCGCGGTCGAGGCGCTGCAAGCCGCCTGCTCCCCGCGCGCTCGCGCGCTCGGTCACCTGCAGGCCGCCGGCATCGAGGGCGCGCTCGCTGCCGAGCTCGCCGCCGGCGCGCCGCGTTCGCCGAAGGCGGGCATCGGAGCCTGGTACAGGAAGCGCCTCGGCGAGCGGATCGGCGTCGTGCCGTCGTTGATCGATCGCCCCGGCCGCCAGCTGATCGCGTGCGTCGGTCCGACCGGCGCCGGCAAGACCACGACCCTCGCGAAGCTCGCCGCGCGCGCGCGCCTCGATCGCGAGCGCACGGTGGGCGTCATCAGCATGGATACGTTCCGCGTCGGGGCGGTCGAGCAGTGGCAGCGCTACGCGCGGCTGATCGGCGTACCGTTCCAGCCGGCCCGCGACGCCGAGAGCCTCGAGCGCGCCATCGATTCGCTCGACAGCGAGATCATCCTGGTCGACACCGAGGGTCACACTCCCGGCGGCGAATCGCCGTCGAAGAAGCTCGCCGGGGCCGTGAACCAGGCGTACGGCTACGAGCCGCACGTGCTTCTGGTCGTGCCGGCCTGGCTCCGCGGCGGCGACGTCGATCGCCTGCTGCGTTCCTACGCCGCGCCGCGCCCGACCGCCGTGGTCGCGACCAAGCTCGACGAAGCCCACCGCGCCGGCGGCGTGCTGCACGCCTGCCTGCCGACGAACACGCCCCTCGCTTATCTCTGCGACGGCCCGCGCGTTCCTGAAGACGTCGAAGCCGCGACCGTGAGCGCGCTCCTCGACAAGATTTTCCCCCCCGAGCTCCTGTCCTGATGTCCATGGAACAGCCGCGATCGAACGGGCGTACGGCGGAAGCCGGCGCGGAAGGGTCTCACGCGCGCGAAACGCGCGCCGAAGACTACCTCCCGCTGGTCCGGCGCATCGCGATGCGGCTGATCCGGACGCTTCCGTCCAGCATCTCGCTCGACGACATCATCTCTGCAGGCTGGGTGGGGCTCTCCGAATCGCTCAAGCGCTGCCCGCCGGGCATGTCGGACAGCGATTTCGAGGCCTACGCGTCCTATCGCGTGCGCGGGGCGATCCTCGACTACCTCCGGAGCCTCGACCCGCTGACGCGCAAGCTGCGCGGCGCTTCGCGCAAGATCACGCAAGCGGTCGCCGAGTTCACGCGCGAGAAAGGCCGCCTTCCCGAAGAGGAAGAGATTGCCGCGAGCCTGGGCGTGACGCTCGACGCCTACCGCGAGCTCTTGCGCGAAATCGGCGAGGCCGGCTTCGCGCGCCTCGACATCGAGATGGTCGAGCCGTCTTCGCAGGAGCCTTCGCCCGAGGCGATGGTGGTCAAACGCGATCTCGCGGCGCGCGTGGCCAAGGCGATCGAGGAGCTGCCCGAACGGCTGCAACTCGTGCTCGGCCTCCACTACCAGGAAGATTGCACGCTGAAGGAGATCGGCGCCGTGCTCGGCGTGTCCGAGTCCCGCGCCTGCCAG
>DASXWF010001502.1:0-2320 GCA_036503835.1 Polyangiaceae bacterium
ACGCTACTTCCCGCAGGAACGCTTCGAGCTGGGCGAGCCCGTCGCGCGCTAGAGCCCCGGCATGCCCGCGCCGGCATATTTCAACCTCGACGGACGTGTCGCGCTGGTCACGGGCGCGAGCCGGGGCATCGGGCGCGCGACGGCGCTCGCGCTCGCGCGCCGCAACGTCGCGCTGGCACTCGTTGGGCGCTCTTCCGAGGAACAGGACGAAACGCTCGCGCTAGCGCGCGCCTACGGCGCTCCCGACGCGCGCGCCTTCGCCTGCGATCTCGCCGACGCCGCGGGGACGGAGCGCATCGCCGCCGCGCTCGCGCGCGAGCTCCCCGCGATCGAAGTGCTGATCAACAACGCCGGTATCGCGCCGCGCCTGAGCGTGGAAGAGACGTCCCCCGCGGTCTGGGACGAAACCTTCGCCGTCAACCTGCGCGCGGCCTTCGTGCTCACGCGCGCCGTGCTCCCGGGGATGCTGAAAGCGCGACGCGGACGCATCGTCCACGTCGGCAGCATCTCCTCGACGGGCGGCACCGCGCGCCTCGCCGCGTACTGCGCGACCAAGTGGGCGCTCGTCGGCTTCATGAAGAGCCTCGCCGCGGAGCTCAGCGACAGCGGCGTCACGACCCTCGCGGTCCTGCCGGGCTCCACCGACACCCGCATGCTCGAGGGCAGCGGCTTCCCTCCGCGCATGACGGCGGAGGACGTGGCGCGGACGCTCGTGCACTACGCGCTCGACGCGCCGGACGCACACAACGGCGCGGCGATCGAGATGTTCGGCGTCTGAGCGCGGGAACCGACGTTCAGGGCCCACAAAATTGGAGGGCCCGCCACACCCGCTTTTCTTTACCGTTGCTTCCTTCCGGACCTGGCGGGGTTCAAGCTGCGCTGTTGGCGGACCCGTAGAGTGACGGGCGCGATCTAGCAGCGGGCCACGGGCTCGTAAAGGGCGCGCGGGCCTCCGGGACCCCGTGAACCGCTCAAAACGCGGCTTCGACGCCGATACTGGGGACGGTGACGGGACCGATTTTCTCGCCCCGGCAGCCGTCCGAGTAGCAGGCGTAGTCGAGGACCTCCTGAGAAAGGGTCGCGTTCAGCACCTCCGCGACGAAGGAGATCCAGGCGCCCTTTCCGCCGATCGGCCAGCGCTTTTCGATGCGCACGTCGAGGCGAAAGAAGGGCGGCGCGCGCGGCGGGGCTTCGGCCGGGTTGCGCGCGCCGATCGCCGCGGCCTCGGGAATGCCTTCGCCGCCCGGCCCGACGGCGGTCGGCACGTCGACGAACTCGTTCGACACGCGGGCGGGAGCGCCCGTGTAGAAGGTGAGGCGCGTGCCGAAGCGCCAGCGCCGGCCGAGATCGTAGGCGCCGGCGACGTGAAGGACGTGCGTGCGATCGAAGGACGCGGCTTCGTGGTTGACGTCTTCGAAGGTGCGCTCGGAGCGCATCAACGTGTAGGCGAGGTAACCGCCGAAGCGGCGCGTGAGCGGCCGCCGGATCATGAGCTCGAGGCCGTAGGCCTGGCCGAGCGAGCGCTGCAAAAGATCTTCCTCGCTGCGCGCGGATTCGATGCGCGAGGTGCCGAGGAAATCGGTCAGGTTGAAGAAGGCGTTGTGAAAGAGCGTCAGGGTGCCGGTCCACTCGCTCGGCAGGCGCCATTCGACGCCCGCGCTCGACTGCAGGCTGGTCTGGAGGCCGCCCTCGAGCGGATCGATCTGGAGGCCGGGGATCGGGACGACGAAGCTCGGCGGCTGGTGGACGACCCCGAAGGTGTTCTCCAGGCTGACCGAGCGGCTCACGTCGAAGCGCGCGGCGATGCGCGGATCGACGCCGATCGCCACGGAGCCGCCCGAGGTGTAGAGGTCGAGGCGCAGGCCCGGCGTCACGGTGACTCCCGGTTCGGGCTGGTACACGACGTCGCCGCGCGCGCCGATCGCGATGTCGGTGCGCGGCTGGAGGGCGATCGACGATTCCACGGTGTTCGGCTCCGGCTGGTCCTCGATGCGAAAGTGGAGCTCGTCGGCGACCACGTCGAGGCCCGCGCGAAAGAGCGCCTGGTCGCTCGCGCGGTGCTCGAGCTCGAACCGACCCGAGAACATGTAGTCGCTCGCGATCAGGAGCGTCTCACCCTCGCCGACGTTGCCGCTGCGGTCGTAGCCGAAGGTCGCGGCGCTGCGCAGCTTGGTCGCGGCGCCGAGCTTGCGATCCCAGCGCAGGTCGACGCGGTGAAACGCGGTGCCGACGCCGTTTTCCTGGGAGGTGTCCTCGACCGTGAAGAGGTCGTACGCGCCGAAGGCGAAGATCGAGAGGTTGTCCTTGGGCGTGAGGTCGT
>DASXWF010001503.1:0-2544 GCA_036503835.1 Polyangiaceae bacterium
GAGCGCCATGCTGCGCACGAGCTACATGGCGACGCACGAGCGCCACCACCTCGACCGCGCCCTCGAAGCCTTCCGCACCGTCGGCAAAAAGTACGGCGTCATCTCGGGCTGAGAGCATTTCTCCGTTCGGTGTGTGCCGGCGGGCGAACCTGGTAAGTTCCGGATGTCTGCAAGCTTGGCTTAGCCGCCAAGAGCGCCAAGGCCGCCAAGGGGATTTTTTTGTTTGGGGGACGTGCTCGAGGTGTCGCGGAGAACAGCGCGAGTGGTTCCATCCGATCCACAAAATCCGCTGGCGGCCTTGGCGCTCTTGGCGGCCTTGGCGGCTAACTCACGGTGGAAGCTCGGAACACGGCCCCCGGCTCGGATTGACGCCGCCCTCGGATTGACGCCCCCCTGACCTGGGATTACCTGGGCGCCCAACATGGCCGTCGAGATTCGCGAAACTCCGATCGGGGGGCGCATCGAACCCTTCCTGGAAGTCGTGAGCTACATCTACCGCGGCGATCCGAACTACGTGCGCCCGCTCGACCTCGACATGAAGCAGCGGCTGAGCAAGAAGAACCCGTTCTTCGAGCACGGGGAGGGCGCGCTCTTCACCGCGCACCGGAACGGCTGGTGCGTCGGCCGGATCAGCGCGCAAATCGACCGCGAGCACCTGCTCCGCTACAAGGACGACGCGGGCTTCTTCGGCTTCTTCGACACCATCGACGATCCCGAGGTGGCGAGCGCGCTGCTCGAGGCCGCCGCCGCCTGGCTCGCGGCCCGCGGCATGCGTCGCATGCGCGGCCCGTTCTCCTTCTCGATCAACGAGGAGATCGGCTGCCTGGTCGAAGGCTTCGACACCCCGCCGATGATCCTGATGCAGCACCACCTGCCCTACCAGGCCGGGCTCATCGAGCAGGCGGGGCTCGCGAAGCTCAAGGAGTTTTACGCCTGGCGCTACAGCATCGGGGACGTGCCCAAGCGCGCGCAGAAAGCGCACGACGAGATCGACGCGTTGCCGGAGGTGAAGGCGCGCCACGTCGACGTGAAGAACCTCGACGTGGAGGTGCGCACGATGATGGACATCTTCAACGACGCGTGGAGCGACAACTGGGGCTACGTGCCCTTCACCGAGGCCGAGCTCGCGAAGCTCGCCGACGATCTGCGCATGATCGCGATCCCCGCCCTCACCTACATCTGCGAGGTCGATGGAGAACCCGCGGCGTTCGCGGTCGCCTTGCCGAACGTCAACGAGCTGATCAAAGACCTCGACGGCAAGCTCTTCCCGCTCGGGCTGGCCAAGCTTCTCTGGCGCCTGAAGGTGGTCGGGCCGAAGACCGCGCGTTTGGCGCTGCTCGGCATCCGCAAGAAGTTCCGGGGCCAGCGCAAATACGCCGGCCTCAGCACCTACCTCTACACCAAGATGAACCGCGCCGGCCGCGACGTCGGCATCCAGTGGGGCGAGCTCAGCTGGACGGTGGAGGACAACGCGCCCGTCAACGTCGGGATCAAGTTCATGGGCGGCAAGGTCTACAAAAAGTACCGCGTGTACGAGCGGGAGCTGTGAGAGACATGGCCATCCTCGTCACCGGTGGAACCGGATTTCTCGGCTCGCACGTCGTCGAGCAGCTCGCGAAGAGCGGGCGCCAGGTGCGCGCGCTCGTCCGCCGCACGAGCGACACTCGCTTTCTGAAGAGCCTGCCGAACGTCGAGCTCTGCGAGGGCAGCGTCGAAGACGCCGAGAGCGTGCGCCGCGCGGCGAGCGGTGCGACCGGCATCGTGCACGCGGCCGGCCTGGTCAAGGCGCGCAGCACCGAGGAATTTTTGCGCACGAACCGGGGCGGCACCGAGAACCTGGTGAACGCCGCGCTCGAGCAGGGCCCGAGCTTGAAGAAGTTCGTGCTGGTCTCGAGCCTGGCCGCCCTGCGCCCGAGCGACTCGAACGGCGAGCCGATCCCCGAAGATTGCGAGCCGCGCCCCGTCACCGACTACGGCAAGAGCAAGCTCGCCGCCGAGCGCAGCGCGCTCGCGCACAAGGACCGGCTACCGCTCCTGATCCTGCGCCCGCCCGCCATCTACGGGCCGCGCGATCACGAAATCCTGGCTTTCTTCAAATCGATCAAGATGGGCGTCTTGCCGCTCCTCGGCTCGACGCGCAACAAGCTCAGCATGATCTACGGCGCCGACTGCGGCGCGGCCTGCATCGCGGCCCTCGACGCCGAGCTTCCGAGCGGCGCGACCTACCACGTCGACGACGGCCGCCCGCACACGATGGAAGAGCTCATCATGCTCACCGAAAGCGCGATGGGCCGCCGCGCCAAGCTGCGCTTTCACCTGCCCCGCAAGCTGGTCGAAACTGCCGCGTTCGGCGCGGAGCTCTACGGCCGCGCGACGAACCGCGCCGTGATGCTGACGCGCGACAAGTGCAACGAGCTCTTCGAACAGTGGGTGTGCGACGGCGCGCGCGCGCAGCGCGACCTCCGCTGGGCACCGAAGGTGAGCTTCGAAGACGGCATCAAGAAGACCGTCGCCTGGTACCGCGAAGCCGGCTGGCTCTGACTC
>DASXWF010001504.1:0-5325 GCA_036503835.1 Polyangiaceae bacterium
CATCACGGAGGCCGACGCGCGCATGTACGAGGTCAAGGCGCGCCGCCGCCCGAGCGCGCGCGCGGACGAGCGCGCCAGTCTCGCCTGAAGAATCTGCGGTTGAAGCGCCGTTCAGGCGAGGGCCGGAGCCGGCGGGCGTTCGCTCGTGCGGCCCGACTTGCCGGTCGCCCCTTCGCCTTCGCCGCCGAAGCGCTGCACGAAGTCGTCGTAGTTCCCCTGCCAGTCGACCAGCCCGTCGTCGGTGAACGCGAGGATGCGCGTTGCGAACTCGCTCACGAGATCGCGATCGTGGGTGACTACGAAGGCGGTGCCCTCGTACTTCGTGAGCGCGTCGCCGAGCGCGATGATCGACTCGAGGTCGAGGTGGTTGGTCGGCTCGTCGAGCACGAGGACGTTGTCCTTCGTCAGCATCAGCTTCGAGAAGATCAGTCTCACGGCCTCGCCGCCGGAGAGCGCCTCGGTCGGCTTCATGCCTTCTTCGCCCTTGAAGAGCATGCGGCCGAGCAAGCCGCGGATCTCCTGCACGTTGGCCTTCGGATCGAAGGTGTGGAGCCACTCGCTCACGGTGAGCCCTTCGCGGATGCCGGAGCGATGATCCTGGGCGAGGTAGCCGACGCTCGCGCCGGCGCCCCACTCGACGCGCCCCGCGTCCGGCCGGACTTCACCCATCAAGAGCTTGCAGAGCGTGGTCTTGCCGACGCCGGTTCGCCCGATGATGGCGACCTTTTCGCCTTTGGTGAAGACGGCGCGCAGGTTCTCGCACACCGTCACTTCGGGCCAGGCCTTGCTCAGGCCGTCGAGCGTCAGCGTCTGCTTGCTGGAGGCCTTCTTCACGCCGAACTGGATGAACGGCCGCTCGATGTTCGAGCGCTTGAGGTCGTTCAGAGACAGGCGGTCGATCTGCTTCTTGCGGCTCTGCACCTGTGAGGCGCGCGTGCCGGCGTGGAAGCGCGCGACGAAATCCTGGAGCTGCGCGATCTTCTTGGAACGCTCCGCGTTCTCCTGCTCGATGCGGTTTCTGACTTCGCCCTTGGCCCGCACCATTTCGTCGTAGCCGCCCGTGTAGACGATGATGGTCTCGTAATCGATGTCGGCGATGTGGGTGCAGATGCGGTTCAGGAAGCGCCGGTCGTGAGAGATCGTGACGAGCACGCCGCGGTAGCCGGCGAGGAAGCGCTCGAGCCAGCGGATGCTGTCGATGTCGAGGTTGTTGGTCGGCTCGTCGAGCAGGAGCGCGTCGGGGTTGCCGAACAGCGCCTGCGCCAAAAGGACACGGAGCTTGCGCCCGCCGGGGAGCTCGCTCATCACCTTTTCCTGGTCGCTCTCCGGGATGCCGAGACCGGACAACAGCTCCCCGGCGTCGGCCTCGGCGCTGTAGCCATTTTCCTCGGCGATCACGCCTTCGAGCTCGGCGAGCTGCATGCCCTCGGCGTCGGTCAGATTGGCCTTGGCGAGGAGCTCCTGCTTCTCCGACAGGGCCGCCCAGAGCCGGGCGTTGCCCATGATCACCACGTCGAGCGCGCGCCAGGACTCGAAGGCGAACTGATCCTGCCGGAGGACGCTGGTGCGCTCGGGCCGCCGCACCGAACCCGCGTCGGACTCGAGCTCGCCGGAGAGGATCTTGAGGAAGGTGGTCTTGCCCGCGCCGTTCGGCCCGGTCAGGCCGTAGCGGCGGCCGGGGCTGAAGCTCACCACGACTTCCTGGAAGAGCCGCTTGCCGCCGTAAGCCTTGCTGACGTCTTGGACTTCGATCGCCGACATGGGCCGCGCGTACTAGCAGGTTTCGGGCCGCGTGCCACCATGCCACGGCCCTTGACAGGCCATGGCCGCGCGAAATCTTCGCGGGCGAGGCGTAGTTTCCCGCTCACTCCAATCGGCCACGCATGGCTCGCCCCTGAGCTTCATTTCGCCGCGTCGGTCGGCACGGGCCGTGCAGTGGACCTGTCGCAAAGGAGCCAACGGGATGGCGAGTTCAATCGACAGCGCACTCGCGAAGATGGCGGGAACGGCGGGATTCGTCGAGGCGCGCTTGAGGGGGCTCCGGGGCGTGTTCACCACGCTCGCCGAGCAGCACCACGAGCTCGGTGCGCTGCTCGGGCGACTCGAGGAGGCCAAGGAGCCGGAGAAGCGAAAGGAGCTCTGGACCGAGATCCGCCGGGAGCTCGTCTCGCACGAACAGGCCGAGCTCATCGAAATCTATCCGCTGCTCGAGGCACACGAGCGAACGCGGGCCATCGCGCGCGAGCACATCGAGGACGCGGACGAGCTCGAGCTTCAGGTCCGGGAGCTCGACCGGAGCGAGCTCGAATCGGAGGAATGGACGGCCGCGCTCGGACGTCTGATTTCGAAGTTCGACGAGCACGTGAAGCTCGAGGAGGAGCACCTGTTCCTGGAAGTCCAGGAGGCGCTCGGCGAGCAGGCCGCCAAGGAGCTCGAGGAGCCGTTCCTCAGAACCAAGGAGTTGGCGCTGGGCGCTCTGCGCTGACGAAAGGAGCCGATGTCATGCCGAATCCCATCGAGAACTTCGCCGCCAAGGTGGCGGGAAAGACGGCGGCCGTCGAGGCACGCCTGAAGGGGCTGAAGGGCGTGTTCAACAAGCTCGCCGAGCAACACCACGCGCTGGGCTCGTTGCTGTCGCGCGCCGAGAGCGCCGAGGATCCGACGAGCCGCGCCGCGCTGTGGCACGAAATCCGTAAGGAGCTCGTCTCTCACGAGCAGGCCGAGCTGCTGGAGATCTACCCGGCGCTCGCGGGAAACGAACGCACCCGCGCGATCGCCGTCGCGCACGCCGACGGCGCGAGCGAGCTCGAGGCGCTGATCGAGGAGGTGGATCGGATGCCTCCTCAAACCTCCGATTGGAAGCCGGCGCTCGCGCGCTTGCGCGCGAAGGTGAAGGAACACGTCGAAATCGAGGAGACTCAGTATTTCCCCGCGGCGCAGGCAGCGCTCGGCGAGAGGGCGGCGAAGCAGCTCGAAGCGCCCTTTCTCGCGGCCAAGGAGATGGCGATGGCAAAGCTTGCCTGACCCCGCGCGCCGCGCGCGCCGTTCCCGCTACGGAAGCGTGTACTCGTAGAGCAGCTCGCCGTTGATCGAAATGAACTCGACGTGAAGGCTCTCGGGCGTCACGTCGACCCGGCCCCAGCCCGACTCGAGCCAGGACTGCTCGTACCCGGTCTCTGCCTGAGTGAACATCCACGGCGCACCCGCGCTGCCGGGTGCCGTGTAGTGGATGCCGTCGACGGTCATGTCCGTGAAGACGTGATCGTGGCCGTAGAAGAAGACTTGCACGCCGTGATCGAGCATCAGCTGGTGGACGAGGGCCTGCTCGCCGACGTGCGCCGCCTGGCCTCCCCCGCGCCCGTAGGCGGAGTTCGCGGCGTCGCCGGCCGCGCCGCCGACGGCGTGGTGGATCATCAGAAAGCGCCACTTGCTGGTGGCGTTTTCGAGCGTCTGCGTGAGCCACGCGAGCTGCTCGGGACCGAGCGTCCAGTCGTCCGGAAGTCCCGGATTGCTCGAGAGCAGGTGAGCCGTCGGCGTGTACGTCATGACGTTGAGCACGACGAAGAGGGCGTCGCCCCACGTGAACGCGTAGTAGTCGTTGTAGGGGCTGCCGCCCTCGGGGTAGGTGCCGGGGCCGGGCGCGGGCATGTAGAGCATGCGCTGCTCGCGCGACCACGCGATCGCCTCGGGCGAGAACTCGCCATTTTCCCCCTCCCAGTTTCCGATCACGGGGAAATGGGGCGTGCGCGCCGTCATCTCGCCCAGCCACGTGCGGTAGTTCAAGTACGCCTTGCGGCTGATGGAGCCGTCGGGTGGCGGGGCGTTGAACCCGTACTGATGATAGTCGAGCATGTCGCCCAGATTCACCATGAAGTCGGGGCGGACCGTGTCGACGGCGGCGGCGACCTGCTTCAAGACGTTCTCGTCGCCTTGGTTGGAGTAGGTGAGATCCGGGCCGATGTGGCTGTCGCTGATCAGCGCGAACGAAAACGATTCGCCCGCCGGACGCGCCGTCACGACGCTGCCGGTCGCGAGGACCGCCTCACCGTTCGGTGCGTGCTCGACGACCTCGTATTCGTAGCGCGTGCCCGGCTCGAGGTCGCCGATCGTCATCTCCGCGAGATCGGGCGCGAGCGCGTCGGCAAGGTGGATGGGGCCGTTGACGGGCGTGTCCGCTCTGCGCACGCGCGCCCCGATCGACTCGGGATTGCCCGCGAGCAGCGTGACGCTGATGCCGAAGCCTCTCGGCGTCGGCGAGAACAGGATCGGCGCGCCGTTCAGCACCGCGGTCTGCACGAACGGGATCTCGGGATCGCGCCCGTTCGAGCGCGCGTTCCCGTATGGGTCGGAATGATCCACGGCACAAGCCGCGACCAGGGTACAGACGGCAGCGACGGCGTACGCCGCCCGGCGCAGCGAACGCGAGCCGGACCAGGCTCGGGAGGAAGCAAGCTCTCGCATGTAGGGAAAACCTCGCGGCGAATTTTCGCACGCGGCGCAGTAGCGGTCACGCCTGTCGAACGGTTCGTGGCCGCGCCGACTCTGTCGCTGCAATTTCGCGCCCCCAGCGTTCGATGGCGCCGGCGACCTCGCCGAAACGGCGGCCGCAGGGGGTGAGCGCGTACGTGACGCGCACGGGTGGCCCCGGATCGACGTGGCGTTCGACGATGCCCCGCGCCTCGAGCTCTTTCAGCCGTGCCGACAGCACCTTGTCGCCCGGGCCGCGCGCGCGTTCGGCGAGCTCGCTGAAGCGCAGGGGGCCGTCCTGCAGGACGTTGAGCAAGAGCGCGGTCCAGGGCCGGCCCAGCACGCCGATGGCGAGCTGAAATGCGCGGCACTGGGAATCGACCGGGCGCTTCATGCCTCAGAAGATAGTACGCCACTTTCCAAAAGAAAGTAACTTGACGAAAGAAACCCGAGCCCCAGATTGTCGGGAGGAAGGCGATACCCGCTGCGGCCCACCGCACGCGGTCCGGTCCAATGCACTCAACAGTCAGCTCCAGGAGCGATTCCGTCGATACGCGAATTTCGCGCGCTGTCACTCGTGTCGTTCGTACGCCTGCGCCGGCGCCGGGCTTCATCGGGGAGGGACACACGGCCGTAGAGGTCCTCCACGGGACGGCACTCGGCGCGAGCGATCCCTTCGTCCTCCTGATGGACGATCGCCTCGACATCGCGGAACGACGCGTCATCGGCGGCGCTCACCCCCACGCCGGATTGGAGACGGTGACGCTCGTCCTCGAGGGCTCGCTCCGCGATCGCGACGAAGGCGAGCTCTCGGCGGGAGAGGTCGTCTGGATGACGGCCGGTCGCGGCATCGTCCAC
>DASXWF010001505.1:0-4480 GCA_036503835.1 Polyangiaceae bacterium
GGCCGAGCAGCCAAGAGCTCCCGAAACAAGCTCCGCGCCTTGCGCAGCCGCGACGCGGCCGTGCCGGTGGGAATGCGTTCGTGGAGCGCAATCTCGGGGATGCTCGCCTGCTCGAGCTCGGCCAGCACGAGCACGCGCCGCAAGCGTTCGGGCATCGACGCGAGGAGCTCGTCGAGCTCCGCTCTCGCGCGGCGTGTCTCGACGAGCTCGTCGGGGCGAGCCGCTTCGGATGCGACTTCGCCGACCGTGTCGTCCGGCTGCTCGCGCCGCCGGCGCTGGCCGCGACGGTGATTGGCGAGCGTGCGAAGCGCCGTGCCGTAGAGGAACGTTCGCTCGCGTCCCTCTTCGATCTTGGCGACGTGTCTGGCTGCCACGATGAACACCTGCTGTGCTGCGTCATCCGCGTCGGTTTCCGAGAGTCCGAACCGCCGAAACAGCCTCCAGATGAAATCGAAGTGCTGTTCGACGAGGACCCGAATCGAGTCCTCGTCCGTGCTCGTGCGCGTGCGAGACCCGAGTCGGTTCTCCGGCGCGAGCTCTGCTGCCCGGCTCACGGCCCCGTCATGTCCGGGTCGGCGAAACCCGATCACGGCACCTGGAACGCGCCCTGGATGACTCCGTAAAATCCAATGATTTCAGGCTCTTGTAACTCGCTGCCGGAGCTCGCCACGAGCGAGTAGCGCGTGAACGGGAGGCTCACGCCGAGCGCCGTTCCGAGCGCCGCATGACGGCCGACCCGAAAGCTCGCTCGCCCCCCCGCGTTGAGCGCGACCCAGGCGCCGCGATCGGAGCGCCCCGAGCTCCCCGAACCGCTCGCGTCCACCATTCCTGCCTCGGCGCCGAGGCACGGTGTCAGGGCGACCACGCCCTCCGAAAAACGAACGGGACAGGCTTCGAGCCGTGACGTGACGAGCCAGCGATCGAGCTCGTTTTCGGTCGCGCCGAAGCTCTTCGCGAATTGAACGGTCAGCCGCGCGCTGGCGCCCGCGAGGGGCGCACGAACGCGCTCGTACTCCGCAAAAAGACCCGCGCTCGGCACGAGGCCGCGCACGAGGACCTCCCGCGCACCGAGCTCCGTTCCGAGCCACCACGCGCTCTCGCGCTCTCGCGCAACCGGGTCCTGACTCCCGACGCCGCGATCGCGCGCCGGCGGCTCCGCAGCGACGGCAGGGGCGACCGCAGCTTTCGGGGGAGCAGCTGCCGTCGAAGCGCTCTCCGCCGCCGGCGCGGGGTAGGGAGCGGGCGCGCGCTCGGAAGCACCGGAGATTGGAGCGCTTGCCGCAGGATCGGAGCCGAGCGCGAGCGTCAGGGTCAACGAGAGCGCGTCGGCGACGTCGTCGCAGCGAGGAGATTCCACCTGACGGATGGCGACGATGCCGCTCGAGGTCTGGCGTTCGAGGACGCCGGAGGCGCGGCCGGCCGCCGTCCCGAGCGTCACCACGAAGTCGATGCGATCGCCGGCCGTCGCCAGCCGCGCGCCCGCCGCCCTGGGGCCGAGCTTCGCCAGAAAGGCCGTACCGTCGGGGCATCCCTCGGAGCTCCGGTACCAGACCGACGGCCCCGGCTCCTGCGCGCGGGCGGCTCCGAGCTGTCCCGAGAGAACGCCGAGCCAGAGCGCAATACGGCGGCTGCGGGAGCTCGTCACGCGAGTATTTCCTTAGCCTGCGAACGTCGTCGAAGTCGATAGAGAAACGATCGTGCGTTTACGGCGGGCATTCGTGAAGTAAGAATTCGGCACCCCGCCCATGAACGCCGCACTCTGGATGCTCGCCGCGCTCGCGGTTCTCGCGATCGCCTACCGCTACTACTCCGCCTTCATCGCGGCGAAGGTGCTGTGCCTCGACGACGCGCGCGTGACCCCGGCGCACGTGCACCGCGACGGCCACAACTTCCACCCGACCAACCGCTGGGTGCTGTTCGGCCACCATTTCGCGGCGATCACCGGAGCGGGGCCGCTGATCGGGCCCGTGCTCGCAGCCCAGTTCGGGTTTTATCCCGGGTTTCTCTGGATCCTGTTCGGCGTGGTGCTCGCCGGCGCGGTGCACGATTTCGTGATCCTCACCGCGAGCACGCGGCGCAACGGTCGGTCGCTCGCGGAGATCGCGCGGGACGAGCTCGGACCGGTGCTCGGCACCGTGACCGCCGTGGCGATTCTGTTCATCATCGTGATCGCGCTCGCCGGGCTCGGCAACGTGGTGATCGGCGCGCTCGCGGAGAGCGCCTGGGGGGTGTTCGCGGTCGGGGCCTCGATTCCGATCGCGCTCCTGATGGGTGGCCACATCTACGGCGTGCGCAAGGGCAGCCTGCGCGGCATCCGCGAGGCCAGTTTGTTCGGCGTCGTGCTGCTGTTCGCGGCGCTGATCGCGGGGAAATGGGTCGCCGACAGCGAGTACGCCACCTGGTTCCGCTTTTCGAAGCCGGCGCTCACGATCGCCATGGCGACGTACGGCTTCGTCGCGAGCGTACTGCCCGTCTGGCTCCTGCTCTGCCCGCGCGACTACCTCTCGAGCTACGTGAAGCTCGGGACGATCTTCGCGCTCGTCGCGGGGATCATCATCGTGCACCCGCCCATTCAGATGCCGGGCGTCACGGAGTTCGCGGCCGGCGGCGGCCCCATCATCAAGGGCCCGCTCTTTCCCTTCGTCTTCATCACGATCGCCTGCGGAGCGATCAGCGGCTTTCACGGCCTGGTCGCGAGCGGCACCACGCCCAAGATGATCGACAAGGAGTCGCACTGCCGCCCCATCGGCTACGGCGCCATGTTGCTCGAGGGGCTCGTCGGCATCACCGCCCTGATCGCGGCCTGCGTCATGCCGCCCGAGGACTACGTGGCCATCAACACCGATCCCAAGATCGCGCTGGTCGCCGGTCCCGGGACCAAGGGCACCGGGCTCGCTCGTTCGTCGAGCGATCTCGCGCGCGCCGAAGCGAGCCTCACGGAGCACGATCGCGGCCTGCTCGGCTTGAAGTCGGGGCAAGCGCTGGCGACGCTCGAAGATCAGAAGCTGCCCGCCTCGAAGCTGCTCGCGCTCTCGAACGGGGTGCTCGCCTCACTCGGCTACGACGTGGACCCGCGCGCGCCGCACGCGACCGGCTTGAGCGACCATGATTTCGCGCGGCTCGGCATCACCGTGCGCGAGCTGCCCGAGCTCTCGCGCGGCGCGGGCGAAGTGGTGGCGGCGCGCACCGGCGGCGGCGTCTCGCTCGCGGTGGGCATGGCGCGCGTCTTCAGCGGCTTACCGGGCATGAGCACGCTGCTCGCCTACTGGTACCACTTCGCGATCATGTTCGAGGCCCTCTTCATCCTCACCACCATCGACACGGGCACGCGCATCGGGCGATTCCTGATGCAGGAGTTCATCGGTCGCTACAGTCCCGCGCTCGGCCATTCGAAGAGCCACGCCGGCGCCTTCCTCGCGACCGGCCTCATCGTGGGCGGCTGGACCTACTTCATCCTGACGGGCAACATCTCCACGATCTGGCCGATGTTCGGCATCGCGAACCAGCTGCTCGCGTGTGCGGCCCTCTGCATCGCCACCACCATTCTTCTGCGCGAAAGCAAGCGCCGGCGCTACGCGCTCGTCACCCTCGCCCCGCTCGGCTTCATCGCCGTCACCACCATCACGGCGGGAATCCAGAGCGTCCGCTCCATCTACTACCCGATGTCCCTGGTCTCCGCGACGCGCCTCACCGGCCTCGTCAACATGATCGTCACGAGCGTCCTGCTCGTCGGCGTCTCCTTCATCATCGGCGGCAGCATCCGCCGCTGGCTGACGCTCGTGAAGGCGCCCCCGACACCGCCGGCGCTCGAGGCGAACGCGGTGTAGCCTCGAGCGCGGGTAAGTCGAGCGTCAGGTGAACCACGGTTGGGTGGCTGCAATGGCGATGGTTGAGGTGCCCACCCGCGTCCGTGCTCGGCCGGAGGCCTGCGCGCGGCCGACCCCTCCCCAATCGCGCGCGCGGCGCGCTCAGGGAGGGGTGATGGCGCGGTCGAGCCGCGCAGGCGTGAGCTCCAACAACGCTGCCCGGAAGACCTGCGCGAGCTCGGACTCGCCACGCACGCGCGGCGACGCGAGCGCCCGCCGGACCTCACTCTCACGAAATCCCTGATCGCGTAGCGCTCGAAAAACCTTGGCGAACACCTCCGCCGCGCGCGCCGAGGCTTGCGGGCTCCCGTAGCGGCTTCCGTCCGAGTGCCGGAAGCTCAGCGTTTCGGACGCGGCGCCTTCGATGATCAGCTCTCCGCGGTGAACGGCCCTGTGGTGAGCCGCGCAAAGTGTAACGAGATTCGCTGGATGGTGTCCCCTGCCCTCGGCGCGCGGGTGGATGTGGTGCGCGTCCACGAAAACCGCGTGCCGGCAGCCGGGGACTCGGCAACGTCCGCCGTCACGCCGCACGACCTTGCGGCGAATGGAAGGCGGGATCGTTTGCGTGGTGCGGGTTGCGCGAGGCCGGCGGGAAATCTGGCCTGCCTGTGCCG
>DASXWF010001506.1:0-1694 GCA_036503835.1 Polyangiaceae bacterium
AGAACCAGACGCCCGTCTCGGAGTTGGCGAACAGCGTCCCGGAGCCGAGCCCGAACATCGCGCTCGAGGCGCCGGGGATCTCGATGGGCTCCCACGTCGCACCGCCGTCGGTCGATCGATACCCGTCGCCCCCGACGTCCACGTACATCGCGTCATTCGTGAAGACGAAGACGCCGTTCTCCGGGGCGGGACCGACGTGAGTGAAGGTCACGCCGGCGTCGACCGAGCGCAGCAGCTCGAGCCCGTCCACGGTGTCGAAGATGCGGTAAACCGTGCCGTCGGGCGCCACACCGAGCTCGGGCCGCAGACCTCCGGCTGCCGTGAGCTCCGCCGGGATCGCGCAGGTCTGCCAGGTCTTGCCGTCGTCGGTCGAACGGAACGTCCAGCCCTGGAGATCGCCCGCAAACAGCACGCCCTCGGGCGCGAGGAAGAAGGTGGTCGTCGCGGGCGCCCACGGAACGAGATTCCACGTGGCGCACGTCGCGCAATCGCCGCCGCAGTCCACCTCCTCCTCGCTCCCCGAACGCTCGCCGTCGCGACAGGCGGGAGCCGCGAACCCGGTCGTCGGATACGGCGCCGCGTTGGGCACGGGTTCAGCCGTGACGACCAGCTCCGCCCGGCCTCCGGACGGCTGCCAGATCGCGGCGACGCGGCCGTCGGGCAACACCGCGACCGCATCGAAATCGGCGGAGTTCGTGCTGGCGTCGGGTCCAATCTGCGCCCAGCCGTCCTCGCGCCGCACGAACACCCCGAGCGACTCCTCGATCAACGCGACGACGCCGCTCGCGTTCGAGGACAACGCGTCGAAGCGCTCGAACCAGATCTGCTCGTACGTCTCGCCGAGATCGCCCGAAACCCAGAGGCCGGTCGCCGTATCGTGATAAATCGCGCCCTGGTCGGTGGCGAGAATGGGTTTGCCCTCGGACTCGAGCGTGCCGAGCACCTCCCGCAGATCCTCCCAGCGCCCGAGACTCGGACGGAACCGAGCGATGTCCGTCATGACATCGCCGTGTGCATTCGCGACGACCGAGCTCGACCACCCGGCCTGCGTCCACGCGCTCTGGCCCGCCGGGCGGAAGAACAGCCCCACGTTCGACACCGCGTACAGACCGCCGGGCGAGAGCGCGCCGGTACTCGAGGGCGAGCTCGGCTCGATCGTGACCGAAGTCCACGACGCCCCCGAATCCGAGGATTCGAACAAAGTCGCGCTTCCCGAGATCACGCCCGAGCCGAGCAGCAGACCTCCGTCGAGATCCTGACGCACGTCGAGGTGGGGGTCGTCTTCGCCGGCGGTTGCCGCGAGCCACGTACCGTCGAGCGTGTCGCTGTAGAAAATGCCCGGGTCGGTCAGAAACACGCGACCGTCGCGTGCGGCGAAGAGCCCCCGCGGCGCGTCCGACACGTGAGCGGCGGGAAAGGGGACCACCACCCAGGTCGGACACGGCGGGCAATCACAGCGGTCCAGCGCCGTGACCGGATCGCATTGCACGGCTCGGCCCGGGCCGGCACCGCTCGCGCCTGCGGAACTGCCTCCGCTCGAGGTCGAGCCGGCAGTCGTGCCCGACCCTCCCGTTGCGACGCCACCACCCGCTCCTCCACGACCGGCGTTCGTCGTCCCGGCCGTGCCGCTCCCACCGGCTCCAGGGCCACCGCCTCGCCCGGCCGCTGACCTCCCGGCTCCGCCGCCGTCCCCG
>DASXWF010001507.1:0-3094 GCA_036503835.1 Polyangiaceae bacterium
CAACTCTCGAGCAGCGCTTGAAGCATGGAACGCGACTCGCGGGTCGCGCTTCCAGGACTGCTGTTCAAGTCTTCGGACTCGTTGGCGAATCCGAACTGGCACTCCGGCGCGAACGGCGATCGCTTGAATGGAAAATGGCCGAAAAACAGGGGATCGGTTGTTCAGTGTCCTTACGCGAAGCGAGGCGGAACCTCAACGACTGCTCTTCAAGTCGCTGATTTCAAACGCTGATTGAGCGCTTCGTACAGCGCGATACCGGCAGCGACCGAGGCGTTCAGCGAGTCGACGCTGCGGAGCTCACCCAGGGTCGCGAGGACGCCGCAGCTCTTGCGGACGGCGCGCCCCAGTCCTTCTCCTTCGCTGCCGAGCACGAGCACGCTCGGGCCGCGCAGGTCGACTTCGTGAAGGCGCACGCCGGCGTTGGCGTCGAGGCCGACGACGGTGGCGCCTGCGTCACGCAGGGTGGTCAGACTCTCGGCGAGTGAACGCACGCGGCAGAGCCTGGCGTGCTCGATGGCGCCGGCCGAGGCGCGGAATGTGGAGGGGGTGAGGGGTGCAGAAGCGTGCTCCCCGAAGATGACCGCGCCCCCGCCGAGCGCGACCGCCGAGCGCACCACGGCGCCGAAGTTTTGCGGGTCCTGGAGGGAGTCGAGCGCGAGGGCGATGAGGTGCTCATCGGCCGTGAGCTGCTCGAGCGGCACGAGCTCGAGCTCGGGTGCGAGGGCGGCGGCGCCCTGGTGGGAGACGCCACGGGCCAGCCGATCGAGCTCGCTGCGCGAGACGCGCCGCACGCGGGGCACGGCGCTGTCGCTCGCGAAGCGGCCGAGCGCCTCGAGCTTCGGCGACCCGCGCTCTTCGATGAGCACTTCGCGAAGGGCGGAGCCGTGCCGTCGCACCGCCTCGCGCACGGGCTGAATGCCGAGCACCAGACGCCCGCGCGTCTCGGTGGCCGGCTCGTGACGCGGGGAGCTCAGAGGTCGCCGCACATCGGATCGCCGGGCGCGCAGTCCGACGACTTGGACTTCTTCGAACCGCCGCCGGAGGGGCGAGGTCCGCCGCCGCCGCCGACGCGAACGCGCTTGGTCTCGGTCTCCGCCTTGGCTTGTGCGAGCTGCGCTTCGAGCGCTTTCTTCGTCGCCTCGTCCTTGGCGTTGGCGAGCGCGCTCTGCAGCTCGTCTTGCTTCTTCTGCGCGCTCTCGAACTCGGCCTTCATGGCCTTGAGTTCCTGATCGCGGCGCTGGTTCTCCGCCTGGAGTGCGAGCTCGCGCTTCTTCTGCTCTTCGCTGGCCTTCGAGATCATCACGCCCGCGATCACGACGCCGATGACGACGACGGCGGCGCCGACGCCGATCATCAATTTCAGCTTCTTTTTGGTCTGATCCTGATGCAGCGCTGCCAGCTGATGCTCGTGGGCCTGCTGTGCGGCGAGCGCCTGCATGCGCGCCTGGTGCTCGGCCTCGGCCTTGGCTTTCTCGATCTCGCCGTGACGGATCGCTTCGACGCGCGCGGCTTCCTCGCGCTTGCGCTGTTCCTCGGCGCGGCGCGCTTCTTCCTCGTCGCGAAGCCGGCGCTCTTCCGACGCGCGGCGCTCCGCTTCTTCGCGCGACCTTCGCTCCGCTTCCGCGCGCGCGCGACGGTCCTTCTCTTCTTCCTCTTCCTTGATTCGGTTCTCCTCAAGGTTCATGAGCTCCTTGAGGGAAAAGAGAACCGAGCTTTCCTTTTGTTCGGCCATGGGCGGGTTCCTAGCTTAGCGCGGCGCGGCTCGCGCGAGATCCCTTGTGGATGCATTCGCGCATAGCAATCGCGAAACGATGTCGTCAAGCATGTGGGCGAGTGGGCAAGGGATTTTGCGGCAAGCGCGACCTGAGATCGACACGCGAACTACGGCACGCTTGGGAACGACATGATGTAGGGTCAGTGCTTACATAAGACTACACGGGTTCCCGCGAGCCTGGCGAGTTTTCAGAGGGCAGCGCGGGCGAGGGCCGGCGCGCGCCGGTGTAGTATCGCGGCCCGCATGGCAGCCGTTTGCGCGCACATCACCGGGACAGTCTGGAAAATCACCGTCAAAGAGGGCGACGCGGTCGACGAGGGGCAGACGCTCGTGATCCTCGAATCCATGAAGATGGAGATGCCGGTGGAGGCGCCGAGTGCCGGCAAGGTCACGAAGATTCACGTGAGCGAGTCGCAGGCCGTGGACGAAGGCGATGAGCTCGTGACGCTCGAGTGAGCGCGGGACTCCTCGGGGGCGTCTGGGCTCCGTCCGCGAGGCAGGATACAATCGAACGGATGCAGCGATGGGCTCGTCCGGGTGCACTGCTGATCTGGCTCGCCGTTGCGTGGCTTGCCTCCTGCGGGGGCAAGCAAGAGCCGGCGGGCGAAGGCGAGGACTGCTACCGCGACTCTGACTGCAAGCCGGGCCTCGTGTGCGTCCCCTCGGGCGAGGCGCGCAAGTGTTCAGCCGACACGACGGGCCTCGTATCCACGGTCGACGCCCCACCGATGCAAATGCCCCCTGGAGCCGGCGGCACCATGGACGGCGCCGGCGGCGTCACCGCGGGGACGGGGGCAGAACCAGCTACAGGTGGCAGCGGAGCCGAACCCGCGACGGGTGGCTCGGGTGCGGAGCCGGCGACGGGCGGTACGGGCGCCACCGGTGCTGGTGGCGCGCTCGGGGGAGCTGGTAGCGCTCCGATGTAGCTGGGGCGTTGGGGGGTGATTGCAGCGTTTTTTTTTGCCGCCAAGGCCGCCAAGAGCGCCAAGAGCGCCCGCGGATTTGAGGGTTGGTACGATTCCGGCCGCATCGTTCATCCCGAAAAACAAAAATTCTCTCTTGGCGGCCTTCGCGCTCTTGGCGGCCTTGGCGGCTAGAATCCCGCATCAGCTCGAAACAACCTGGCAGTTCAGCCCCTAGTTCTTCCACAGGAGCTTCCATGGGTTGTGCTTCAGGTCTCGCACGAACTCGCTGAGGTCGTCGTAGAGCGCCTCGTCGGCCATCAGCTGTCCGACGGTGCCCTGGCCCTGTTTGACGCGCTTCACGAGCGCTTCCGCTTCGCCCGCCGCCGTCTTCGCGCTGGCCGCCGCCTGGCTGGCG
>DASXWF010001508.1:0-9529 GCA_036503835.1 Polyangiaceae bacterium
GCGGGCGAGCTCCACGTCATGGCGAACGGCAACAGCTTGCTCAAGCTGGTTCCAGCGCCATAACCCGAGCCCATGGCACCGAGGATCGCGTTCACGCTCGCGTTGCTCGCGGCGAGCGCCGGTTGCAGCGGAGCGGAGGACCGCGCTCCCGGCGGTGACTCCGCAGGCGCGGCCGGTTCATCGGGCGGCACGGGCGGAGCGGCAGCTGGCAGCGGGAGCGGTGGCGCAGCGTCCGGCGCGGCGGGGATTGCGGGCGCGGCCTCCGGAGTGGGCGGCGCTGCCGGTGCGGCGGCGGGAAGCGCCGGAAGCGGTGGAGCAGCCGGCGTAGCGGGAACCGGCGCCGCCGGGGCGAGCGGCGGCACGGCGGGAGCGAGCGGCGGAGCCGGGACGGGCGGCCAGACTGCCGGAGCAGCCGGAGCGGGCTCCGATTGTCCGCCGTTCGTGATGCCCGGCGACTGCACGATCCCCCAGGGCGCCGTGCTGCCGGGCGAGCTCCGCTGCACGGGCCTCTACGGCAACTGGGAGACGCGCGAGCTCCACTGCGGCGTCGCCGAGTACGCGCCCGCCTTCGCGCTCTGGTCCGACGCCGCCGAAAAGCGGCGTTTCGTCGCGCTGCCGCCGGGAAGCACGGTGGACGTGAGCGATCCGGACGCCTTTCAGTTCCCCGTCGGAACGAGCTTCTGGAAGGAATTTCGCTTGCCGGCGGGCGACCTCGCGGAGACGCGCCTCTTGCGGAAGAGCGACGCCGGCTGGATCTACACCTCGTACGTCTGGAACGTAGAGCAGACGAACGCGACCCAGAACAACGACGGCGTGCCCGATCTCGGCGGGAGCGGCCACACCGTTCCGTCGCGAACCCAGTGCAAGGAGTGCCACGCCGGCCGCCCCGACTACGTGCTCGGCTGGGACGCGTTTCTGCTCGGCGCGGGCGCGACCGGCGTCACGCGCGAAACCCTCGTCGAACAGGGGCTCGTCGATTGGACGGGCCGAAGCGACGGCGCGCCGAACCCGCTCGCCGTGAGCGTTCCCGGGGACGAAGTCGAACGCGCGGCACTCGGTTACCTGCACGCCAACTGCGGCGCGAGCTGCCACAACGGCACGGCCCCCGCGCTCGGGCGCGAGACCGGCCTCTTTTTGAATCTCGATGCGGAGCTCCTCGAAAGCGTTCAGGTGACGCCCGCCTTCGCCACGGCGAACGGCCGCACGCCGAGCCCCAACGCTCCGATCCTGGACCTTCCGGTGCCCGCGAGCGGTCCCTTCGTCGACTTGCTCCCGCTCGATCCGGAACGGAGCCTGCTGCTGGTCCGGATGCAGGTGCGCGGGGTGGAAGCGCAGATGCCGCGGCTCGCCACCAATCGCGTGGATGAGCAAGGTGTCGCCCAGGTGAAGGCCTGGATCGAGCAGATGACTCCCGAGCGCGGTTATCCGGCGCCGTCCGAATAGGCTCGTTTTCGTCGGCACGCGCCTCACTCGCACGCGGCGTTCCCGAGCCCGTCGAACGTGTCCTCCGGAAAACTGAGCCACTCGAGGGCCGGCTCGAACGCGTCGTTCGGCTCGCGATCGCCAGCCTCCATGCCGCAGCGGCGCCGCAACGTTCGATTGAGGGTCGAAGCGTCGCCGACCTCCCACGCGACGCCGGGATCGACTCCGACCTGTCCGAGCGAATCGAGGAGTGTGCCCTCGCATTCGAGCGCCAGCGCGTCGTCTCCGTTGAAGCTCAGATTCGTCACGCGATCGCATTCGCCGACGGCCGACGCGAGCGCCGACGAGCAGAGCACGTACACCTCGCCCGCCGCGAGCGTTCCCGAGAGCGTCAAGTTCGACGCCGTGGCCGATCCGTTGAAGTACGTCGCGAGCCGGCAACCCTCGAGCGTGCTCGCTTCCAGCGCGCGGATCTCCACGGCCTTGAAGCTCCCCGAGCCCTCGACGTACTCGCTGAAGTAGAGCGCGTGAACCGCCGGACTCACGCCACCGCCAGCCCCGCTCGCACCGCCGTTCTCGGCACCCGCGCCGCCGCCAGCCGTACCGCTCGCACCACCTCGGCCGCTCCCGCCGCCACCCGCGCCCCCACCCGCCCTTCCGCCGCCGCTCCCACTGACCCCACCTCGCCCACTGACGCTGCCACTCGCACCGCCACTCGCGCTACCGCTGACGCCTCCACTTCCGCTCGCGCTAGCGCCACCACTTGATTCACCCGCCCTCCCCGCGCTCTCTCCGGCTCCCGCCCCGGCGTCCCCGAAGCTCTCACCTCCTTCCCCTCCAGCTTCCGAAACGTTCGGACGCGGCTCCTTCACCGAACCGTTGCCTCCACTGCCGGTCGTGTTTCCGCTCGTACTGCGGCCCGCCGTGAAGTCGTCGGGCGCGGGCTCCACTCCCGCGTCGTAACTCCAGCCCGCGATCCCGGCGCTCGAGCTCAGTGGGGGCATGCCGAAGTCCGGCTCGAACCCGCCGCACGCCGTCACGCACGCGCCGTAGAGGGCGCACCTCGAAAGCCTTCGTCGTTGCGATGCCTGCATGACCTCCGACATCGGCTGCGGTCGTGCGCCGGTTGCTTGCATGCACTCGGTCCCTCGCCGCGCGACCGGCGAGCCCGCGTTTGTCGAACCTGGCCGCCTCGCCGAACCTGGCCGTTCAGGCGACGCCGGCACTGTATTTTTTTGAGACGTCCGCCGAAATGAGTACGCCTCGCTCCAACCACACGCTAAGTTTCCGCCGTCGAACGGTGCGGCGTTCGGCCTCGGGTCCCCAACCGCACAGGGGAGGGCGCGGCCAAAAGACCGTTCTCGGCCGCGAAACCGCAGCGAAGTCACTGGAAAACCCGAAGTGTTCATCGTCATGAGACGCGCGTGCCTTGCTCGGCCCGCATCCTGCAGGACTCGCCACGAGCCATGAGCGCCCATCTCGTCGAGGCAGTCGGAACGCTCGAGGCGACCCCCTTCGCCGACCTCTTGGTCCGCGCGCACGACGGACGCATCACGGGCACGCTCGTGCTCGAAGAGCCCGGCGGCAAGCGGCACGGCATCTATTTCAGCGAGGGCGAACCCACGCGGGCCAAGGTCAGCTCGCCGGGCGCGCACCTCGGCGAAGTGCTGGTCGAGCGCGGCCAACTCTCGGCGGATCTGTATCGCGCGACGCTCGAGCGCGCGCTGCTCCAGCACGTGCTGCACGGCCGTCTTCTGGTCGAGGAAGGCATCCTCAGCGAAGCGGCCGTCGACGATGCGTTGCGCGAGCAGCTCATGCGCCAGCTGCTCTGGCTCTTCGGGCAACCGCGCGAAACCAAGTTCGGGTACTTCGCGGGCACGAACTACCTGGAGCAATGGGGCGGTCCGCCCAACCCTTCGATCCGGCTCCTCGAGCTCCTCTGGCTCGGCATCCGCGACCACGCGCGATCGTTCGAAGTCGAGCAGGCGCTCGCCCGCATCGGGGGCCGGCGCGTCGAGCTCTGCCGCGGCCTCCCCCCCGACCATTTCGCCTTCCTCGGTGAAGACGGCGGCCTGATCGAGCGACTGCGGACACGCCCGGCTCGCATCACCGAGCTCCTCGGTGGCGACGCCGCTCCCGACTCGCACCGCAAGCGCGTCCTCTACTTCCTCGTCCTCTCGCGTTCTCTCGAGCTCGACGTCCCGAGCGCGCCCCCGGTCGGCATCGACCGCAGCAGCAGCGTTTCCGAGCCTCCCTCCGTCCCGCCGGCACCACGCGTTCCGAGCTTCGAGCAGCGCGACAGCCGGCGCGCCCTGCCAGCCAGCAACCCCGTCGCGACGCGCGAGGCGGCTCGGGCACTCCGTGCCCAGGCGGCCTTCCAGAAAGCCGAAGCCTTCCTCCAGCGCGGCAACCTCGAGATGGCGCGCCTCGAAGCCAAACTCGCGCTCGAGCACGACCCGACCAAGCTCGACCACATCGCCCTGAACGCCTACCTCTCGCTCTTCGCGCCCGCGCCGAACCCGCGCGAAGTCCTGAGCGAGCTCGATCGCGCGCTCGAAAGCCTGGAGGCCGGCATCAAAGTCCACTGGTACCGCGGCCTCGCCCTCAAGCGCCTGGGCCGCCACGCGAGCGCCCTGCGCGAATTCCGCACCGTCGTCGAAGAAGATCCGCATCACATCGACGCCGCCCGCGAAGTGCACATCTACGAGGAACGCCTGCGCAACAGCCCGAAGGATCGGCTGAGCCTCGCGCCGGAGCCGGAGCAATCCGTCAATCCGCTGGATCGCGCGTTGAAGCGGCTCTGGCCGAAGCGCTGACGGCTGGCCGTCAGCGAAAATCGCGCGACACCGAGGTGATGTCGCGCCCCGGCACGTCCAGCCGCTCGAGGCTCTTCACCATGACGTGCGTCACGCTGCCGTGCTCGGTGCCGTCGCCGGGCCCCGCGGGGGTGCCCGGTGCCCGCGGAGCGCGTTCGACCACGCCGTGAGCAAAGAGCAGCGCGGCATGCCGGGCAGGCCAGAGGAAGCGCTCGAAGACATCGCGGAACAGAATCAGGTTCACGAAACCGCTCTCGTCTTCGAGCGTCATGAAGACGACGCCGCTCGCCGTCGCCGGTTGCTGCCGGGTCAGAACGACGCCGGCGACGTTCACGACCCGGCCGTGCGGGACGGACACGAGCTCGCCCGCCGTGATCACGCCACGGCGGTCGAGCGCCGCGCGCAGATGCCGGAGCGGGTGATCGTCCACGGACAGCCCTTTCTGGCGATAATCGAGCAGCAGCTGCTCGGCGCCGCGCAACGCCGGAAGGCGCACCTCCGGCTCGGAGAAGCGCGCCGCCGCGAACAGCCCGCCGACCCGCGGCGCCCGCGCGAGCCAGAGCGCCTGACGCCGGCCGTGCACGAGCGTCTCGAGCGCGCCCGCTTCGGCGAGCGCATCGACCTCGTCCTTTCGCAACCGGCAGCGGCTCCGCACATCGTCCAGATCCTGAAACGGCGCCTCGGCGCGCGCCGCCTCGAGCCGCTCGGCGCTCGCTCGGGGGAACGACTTGACCTGGCGCAGGCCGAGGCGCAGCGCCGGAAAGCGGGCCGGAGCGGGCAGCGGCTCGAGCGTCGAATCCCACTGACTCCGCGTCACGTCGACGTCCCGCACCTCCACCCCGTGACGTTGCGCGTCGCGCACGATCGTCGACGGCGAATAAAATCCCATCGGCTGCGAATTCAAGAGCGCGCACGCGAAATGCGCCGGGTAATGCGCCTTTTGCCAGGACGAGACGTACACGAGCAGCGCGAACGACGCCGCGTGCGACTCCGGAAACCCATACTCACCGAAGCCCTTGATCTGCTCGAACAGCGCCTCCCCGAAGCTCGGCGCAATCCCGCGGTCCGCGAACCCCGCCAAGAGCCGGTCGCGGTGCCGCAGCAGGCGCCCCGTGCGCTTCCAGGCCGCCATGTCGCGCCGCAGCTGATCCGCCTCGCCCGCGGAATACCCCGCGCCGGTGATCGCGATCTGCATCACCTGCTCCTGAAACAGCGGCACCCCGAGCGTCCGCTCGAGAATCGGCGCGAGCACCGGATGCGGCAGCGTCGGCTCTTCCTCCCCCGCGCGCCGGCGCAGGTACGGGTGCACCATCCCGCCCTGAATCGGCCCCGGCCGCACGATCGCGACCTCGATCACCAGATCGTAAAAACACTTCGGACGGAGCCGGGGCAACATCGCCATCTGCGCGCGGCTCTCGATCTGGAACACCCCCACCGTATCGGCGCGGCTCACCATCTCGTAAACGGCGGGATCCTCTCTCGGCACGCGCACCACCACGTCCAGCGGATCGAACGGCTCGTCCGGCGGCGCCGCCGTTGCCGGCGCATCATCGGACGTCGAAGCGGGCAACTCCGCGCGCAAATGCCCGTCCGCGTGGATCAACGCGAGCGTCTTCCGGATCGCCGTCAGCATCCCGAGCCCGAGCACGTCGATCTTGAAAAAACCGAGCGCGTCGAGATCGTCCTTGTCCCACGGCACCACCGTTCGATCGACCCTGCGACCCGGCTCCACCGGCGCGACGTTCACGAGCGGCTCGGCGGACAGCACGAAGCCGCCCACGTGAATCGAGAGATGCCGCGGAAAGCCTTCGAGCTCGCGCGCGAGCTCCACCACCTTCTGCACCCGATCGGCGTCCGGATCGAACCCCGCCTCGCGCAGGCGCCGCCCTCCCGTCTCCGCCGAATCCCAGTGAATGATCGTCCCGCTCAACCGATCCAGCTGCTCCGGTGAAAACCCGAACACCTTCCCCACCTCGCGCAGCGCGCTCTTCCCCCGATACGAAATCACCTCCGATACCATCCCGGCCCGCTCGCGCCCCCAGCGCCGGTAGAGCTCCTGAATCACCTCCTCGCGCCGCTCGTGCTCGAAATCCACGTCGATGTCCGGCGGCTCGTGCCGCTCCGCGCTCAAAAACCGCTCGAACAACAAACTCGACTGCGCCGGATCCACCGCCGTGATCCCGAGCGCGTAACAGACCGCGCTGTTCGCGGCGCTCCCCCGCCCCTGACACAGAATCCGGCGCTTGCGCGCGATCTCCACCACCTCGAACGTCGACAGAAAATACGGCGCCACCTGCATGCTCGCGATGAGCTCGAGCTCCTTCTCGATCTGCGCGCGGACGGCCGGCGGCGTCCCGCCCGGATAGCGCGTCGCGAGCCCGCTCAGCGTCAGCCCGCGCAGCTTCTCGTTCTCGTCCTCGCCGGGCAAGAGCTCGCAGGGAAAGCGATAGCGGAGCTCCCCGAGCGAAAACTCGAGCGACTCCGCGAGCTCTCCCGAGCGATCCACGAGCGCCGGCCAATCCTGAAAGAGCTTCCGCATATCGAGCTCCGCGCGCAGGTACGACTCCGCGTTCCCGTCGAGCGCCGTCCCCGCCTGATCGAGCGTCGTCCCCGTACGAATGCAATGCATCACGTCCGCGAGCGGCTTCCGCTCCGGCCGATGAAACGCGGGCCGCGCGCTCGCGACGAGCGGCAACCCGTACCGGTACGACCAGGAGCGCGCCGCCATCATCCGCTCGCGATCGAACGCGTCCAGGTGCCGGTGCACCGCGATCGCGGCGCGCTCCCCGAACGCCTCCTTCACGACCGAAAACAGCTCGCGATCCGGCGTCTCCGGATCCCCAGGCCGTCGCGGACACGGTACCAGCGCCACGAGCCCTGCCGCGCACTCGGCGAGCCACGCCGGATCGAGCGCGCTCTCCCCCTTCGGCAAATCCGCGTGCGCGCGCGTGAGCAAGCGGCACAAATTCGAATAGCCCTCGTGATTTTGCACCAGCAGCGCCACCACCGGCAGCTCCGGCGCCGCGTCGTTCGAGCTCGTGCTCGCCCACGAACCACGCCGCAAACGCGCGGCGTCCACCCCGAGCTCCGCGCCCACGATCACCCGCTGCCCGAGCTCCTTCGCGGCCACGTGCGCGCGCGCCGATCCATAAAGCCCGTCGCGATCCACGATCGCGATCGCCTCGAGCTCGAGCTCCTTGGCGGCGAGCACCATCTCCTCGGGACGGGAGGCCCCGCGCAAAAACGAAAACGCCGAACGGGCGAGCAGCTCCACGAAGGCAGGCATGAGACCACTGAACGGATATCCAGTTCTCGCCCAAAGCCAAGCCCTTCTTATTTTTGTTTTTATTTTTCCTTACTTACCGTCCCCCATCGGTGGACCCCGCCTGCTCCCCCGGCCTGGCCGTTACCAAATCCTCGATGCGAGGCGCGACGTCCCACACCACCGACTCTGCCTTCGACACCGACCTCGAGCTTCTCGGCACACCACGCGAGCGCCGGCTCGGCACGCGCGCCGCGACGAGCTTCAGCGCCTTCATCACCCTTGGGGATGAGAGAATGCGCGTGCGCGCCGCGCAGATCTCCACCACCGGCGTCGTCCTCGACGTCCGCCACATCGAGCTCGGCGACATCGACCACAACTTCACGATCGAGCTCGCGGTCCCCGGCCTCCGCCGTCCAATCCGCTGCATCGCGCGACTCGTCCGTCGCTTCGGCAAGCTCGCCGCCTTCGAATTCCTCGTCATCGGCCGCGACGAACGCCTCACCCTCGCCGAGCACATCGATCGCGTCGGGCGGGCCTGGGGCTGGTAACGCCCCGCGCAGCCTTCCCCCGTGACCGTAAACTCTTCAATCCCCGAGCAACGCAGCGAGCGCGCCGGGGGCGGCGAGCGAATCGAACGCGAACGTGGCGCCGCAGTCTCGCAGCGCCTGCGCGCCGAACGATCCTGTCCCGACCCCGATCGACTCCGCGCCGATCCCGTGCGCGGCCGCCACGTCCTTCGGCGTATCTCCGATCACCACGACGCGGCACTCCTCGCGCTGCTTGCCGAGATGCGCCGCGCCCCGTTCGGCGCCGTGCCGGATCAACTCCGTTCGATCCTCCGCATCCGATCCGAACCCGCCGAACGCGAACTTCTCGTGAACCCCGAGCCGCTCGAGCTTGATGCGCGCCCCTTCGCGCACATTCCCCGTGCCGAGCCCGATCCCGTGCCCTCGCGCCTCGGCCGCGACCAAAGCCTCCGCGATCCCGTCATGCAGCCGATACAGAGCGGCATCGGCGCGAGCCACCTCCTCCGCGAGAACCTCGACATAAAATTCCAGAATCTCTGCGATCGCCTCGGCGGTCACGGCGACCCCGAGCGCCTCGAGCCCGAGCCGAGCGATCAGCCGGTCCGTCATCCCATCGAAGGGAAATCGCGTTGCATCCTCTCGCCCGTAGCGTTCTCGAAACGCGCGTTCGATGGCCCGGCGGCCGACCCCGCCCGTCGTGATCAAAGTCCCGTCGATGTCGAAAAGCAACACAGTGGGGCGCATTACGTCTCGACGAACTCGTAGATCGAACACGCCGCGCGTGCACTGACCAGCGAATTCGCCCGACTTTTTCGCGCCGTGCGCCTTGCGCGACTCAATACGCTCTGCGATCCTCGGGCATCTTATCCGGAGAACCCGACATGACCCGACGCACCATCCTTTCGCCCACCAGCGCCCTTTGTGTCTCCCTCTTCACGAGCTTCACCCTGCTCGCAGCCTGCAGCTCGGACGAAGCGGACGACGACGCAGCGGCGGGAAACGGTGGGAGCTCCGGCAGCGCGGCCGGATCGGCACCGAAGGGCGGCTCGAGCTCGGGAACGAGCGGGAGCGCGGGCACGGGCACGGGTGGAGCGGGAACGGGAGGCGCGGGGACGAGTGGCGGAGGAACGGCAGGCTCGAAGGCGGGCGGCGCTGGCACCGGCGGCACGTCGGGTGGAAGCGCGGGGACCGGAGGAAGCACGGGAGGGAGCGTCAGTGGCAGCGCGGGGACGACGGGCGGTGGCGGGAGTGGCGGCGGTAGCGGCGGGGCGCTGGGCGGAGCTGGGGCGGGTGGTACGTCGGGCGGCAGTGGCGGGGCGAGTGGTTCGGCGGGGAGCGCGGGGTCGGCGGGGAGTGCGGGAACTGGTGGCTCGGGCGGCGGTGGGGCGTTCACGCTGACGAGCCCGGCGTTCGAGGACAACCCCGGCTGCGGAGCCGACACCCGTGACCCGTGCGAAGCATTCCCGACTGAGAACGTTCAGGTGATGGGTGGTGGCAAC
>DASXWF010001509.1:0-4445 GCA_036503835.1 Polyangiaceae bacterium
AGCCGGGGTAGATACCAGGCTGGCGACCGTAGCGATCGGCTCGGACGTGGGCACGCCGGTGGTCGGCGCGACCGCGCTGCCGGTCCCCGGCGCTGCGGACAGCATGCCGCCTTCGGGCGTGGTCGAGGTGGAGCGGGGAAAGAGGACGAAGGCGACCGCTCCGAGCGCCGCGACCACGACGAGGCTCGCGGCCAGCAGCGCTCCGCGCCTGCTTCCGGAGCGGCGCGTCGTTCGGCCCCACGGGGCTTCCGTATCGGTCCCCGCCGTCACGGCGCGCACCGACCCGGGCGCAATCGCGGAAGGAGGTACGGACGGAGACCCGGTCGAAAGCCCCGCGGCCTGGATGGTTCGCGAGACTCGATCCACGGACACGCGCGCCCGCTGCGGCGCGAAGGGACCGAGCGCGAACGCGAGCTCCGCGACGTTGGGATAGCGGCGCTCCCGATCCTTCTCCAGACAACGCGAGATCACGGCTTCCAGCGCGGCCGGCACATCGCGGCGAAAGCTCGCAAGCGGCGGCGGGGGCTCGGTCGCGATCCGCATGCACACCTCCGGCAGCGTCTCGCCGCCGAACGGCGCGCGCGCGGTCAGAAGCTCGTACAAGATCGCGCCGAGCGCCCAGATGTCGGCGCGCGCGTCCACTTCCCGCGTGGCCGCCATCTGCTCGGGAGGCATGTAGAGGGGCGAGCCCATGACCGCGGCAGTCTGCGTGAGCGCCACGTTTGCCCCGGCTCCCGCCGCAGTCATCTTGGAGATGCCGAAATCGAGCACCTTGACCGCGAGGATGCCGTCGGCGCGGCGGACGACGAACAGATTCGCGGGCTTCAGGTCGCGGTGGACGATCCCGAGCGCGTGCGCCTCGGCGATCGCCTCGCTTGCCTGGAGCACGAACTCGACCGCCAGTTCGATCGGCAGGGCGCCGTCTCGTTCCAGCCGCACGGAAAGGTCCGCCCCCTCCAGGTACTCCATCACCATGTAGGGCGCGCCGCTCTCGAGCGCTCCCACGTCCGTCACGCGCGCGACGTGCTCGCTCTTGATGCGGACCGCGGCCTGAGCCTCACGCGCAAAGCGCGCCACGACCTCCGGGATCGCCGTCGCCTCGGGCAGGAGGAACTTGATCGCGACCCGCTCGTGAAGCTGTAGGTGACGGGCGGCGACGACGAGACCCATGCCGCCCCGACCCAGCACGTGCTCGACCTCGTACTTCCCCGCCAGGACCGTTCCCGGTCTGATCTCAGAAAGCATGCACTAGCTCGTATCCGGCCGAGATACGCATCGATCGGACGATGCTGTCAATAGACGGAGCCCGCCCTTCGCTCATTCATGGCGGCTCGAGGAAATTCGGCCACCGGCTGCTCGCTCCCGGGCCGGCGGACCTTCGCAAGAACGTACTAGACAGGCAAAGCGCCTGGACATGGGTTCGGGTGTCGCGGGGGCTCCAAGAGCGCAGAGCGCGCGGCTTCGATCTCGCGGCGTGGGGCTCGCTGCGACGCTCACGCGCTGTGCGCTAATCTTTTCGGGGGCCGTCCCGTAGCGAACAGCGGGACTGGACATGAGACCGTTTGCCTACATCGGTTCCCACCTGTCGCGCCTGAGCGAGGCGCTCCTGCCGCGGCGCTTCGAAAGCCCGGACGCGGCCCGCTCGTCGCGCCTGGTGGTCAAGGTCGCGCTGATCACGCTCTGCGTGTCCGTGCTGATGCAGGTTCAGTATCACGTCGACGGGGCGCACGTGTTGGCGCGGCTCGGGAAGGTCAGCATCGCGCTCCAGCTGCTCGGCCTCGGGTTGCACCGCGCGACGGGCTCCTACAAGGTCGGCGCACACCTGCACTGCCTGGCCATCTGGGCGCTGTTCTTCGGGCTCGCCATGAACAGCGGGGGCATCGAGTCGCCGAACCTCGTGGCGAACGTCTTCATCGTCGTGCTCGCGCCGATGATGCTGGGGCGCCGCCACGGGCTCTTCTGGCTCGTCGCGGTGAGCGCCACGTACTTCGGTCAATTCGTGCTGACGTCGCGGGGCATGGTCCAGCAAACCCTGCGACCCGAGGATCTGGGCGCCATGCGCCTCGTCGAGCTGATCATGGCCAGCGCCACCTGCGGGCTCACCGCTTACTTCTTCGCCAAGGGCGAAGAGCGTATGCGCGGTGAGCTCGCGCGCGAGAAACGCTTCATCGAAGCCGCCAATGCCGATCTGCGCGTGATTCTCGACAACGCGGGCCAGGGCTTCTTGAGTCTCGACGCCGAGGCTCGCGTCACCGGCGAGCGCTCGGCGATCATCGATTCCTGGCTGAGCGGCGTGCACGGCGGCGTGCCGTTCTGGGAGCTGTTGCGGCCCCTGGACGCGCGCCTCGCCGCCGTCTTCGAGGCGGGGTGGATGCAGGTCATGGACGACGGATTGCCGCTCGAGCTGTGCCTCGAGCAGCTGCCGAAGCGCCTCGTCACGGCGACGAACCACCTCAGCCTGGAGTACCGCGCCGTCCGGGCATCCGACGCGAAGGTCGCCAAGTTCGTCGTGATCATCTCGGACGTGAGCGCGGAGCTCGCCCGGCAGGAAGCGGAGGTCCGCCAGCGGGACTTGCTCGAGGCCTTCGAGCGCATCTTGCGCGATCCGGAGGGGTTCTCCGTGTTCCTGAAGAGCGCGCGCCGGGACGTGCGAGAGATCACCTCGGGTACGCTCGTCCGTGGCGAGCTCAAGCGCTGTCTGCACACGCTCAAGGGCAACAGCGGCATGATGGGCCTGTCGGCGCTCGCGCACGTGTGCCACGAGCTCGAAAACGAGATCGAGAACGAGGGCCTGATGAGCTCGGAGCGGCTCGCCGAGCTCGCGCGCGAGCTCGCGAGCGTCGAAAGCCGGCTCGCCCATTTCGTCACGGCGGGCGAGGGCGACATCGTGCTGCGCAAGCACGAATACGAGCAGGTTCTGCGCGCCATTTCGGCGCACAAGCCGCACCAGGAGCTCTTGCGCATGGCGCGCACCTGGCCCGAGAGTCGCGTGGATCGGCACCTGACGCGGCTCTCGGATTACGCCCGGCAGCTCGCCGAACGGCTCGGCAAGGGCAAGCTCGAGGTCGAGATCGAGGACGGGGACCTGCGCATGCCCGAGGGCTTCGCCGACTTCTGGGACGTGGCCGTGCACGTCGTGAGAAACGCAGTCGATCACGGCATCGAGGCCCCCATGGAGCGCTCCGAGCGCGGCAAAGGACCGGGCAAGCTCGCGTTCAGGGCTTCGAAGGGCTCGAGCGGCTCGATGGTCGAGGTCAGTGACGACGGCCGTGGCATCGATTGGGAGCGCATCCGCGAGCTTGCTCGCGCGCGCGGCCTTCCGGCGGAGTCTCAGCCCGACCTCTTGGCCGCGCTGCTGACCGACGGACTCAGCACGAGCTCGACGGTCTCCGAAATCTCGGGCCGCGGCGTCGGCATGAGCAGCGTGCGCAAGGTCTGCGAAAACCTCGGCATTCACACGGAGGCGCTTTCGACGCGCGGCGCCGGCACCACGTTCCGCTTCGTATTTCCGGAACGACCGCTCGCCGAGGCCGTGAGACTGGCGTCGAATACCGCCTAGCAGGGCGTTGAAAACGCCCTGCTAGTGCAGCGCTGACGAGGGAGCGCGTTGCCAGCGCGCGAGCTCTTGGTCTAGTACGGGCGTTCGGTGCGGACGTCGAAACACAGGCCGGGTACGCCGGCACGCTCGGGCTGGGTCCTGGTAGTGCTTGGCTGTTCGAGCTTGAGCTGTGCCGACCTGCTCGGAGTCGACGACCTGCGCTTCGATCTCGAGGAGGAGGACACGATCGTGGGTCCTGGTTGCGTCGCGCGCGGTCCGAACGTCGTCAACATCGACGGCAAGTTCTGCATCGACAGCACGGAGGTCACGTACGCAGAGTACGCGACCTTTCTGGCGAGCAACCCCGCGCCTCAGACCGACGACGCGTGCTCTTGGAACACCTTCGTGCCCTCCACGGGCTGGCCCGGGACGAATCCCCAGCTCCCGGTCGCTCACGTCGATTTTTGCGACGCGCGCGGCTACTGTGCCTGGGCCGGAAAGCGCCTTTGCGGCGAGATCGGCGGCGGCTCGTTCGCCTTCGGGGCGTTTCCGGGGAATCGCCTCAAGACCGAGCTTTATTACGCGTGTTCGCACGCGGGTGAGCTCAACTTTCCCTACGGGAACTCGTACGATCCGAGCTGGCCCGGCAACGTGCGCGAGCTCAAGAACGCGATCGACGCGTATGCGGTGCTGGGCTCCTTACCCGACCCGCGCACCACGCGCGACGCCGAGTTCGAGCACGCGCTCCGTCGCGCCATCGATCCGCTGAGACCCTACGCCGAGCAGAAGCGCGAGCACCTGCGCCGCTTTCAGCGCCTCTACCTCGAGGCGTTGCTCTCCCATACGAACGGCAACCAATCCCAGGCCGCGCGGATTTCCGGCCTCGATCGAAGTCACCTCAGCAAGG
>DASXWF010001510.1:0-1825 GCA_036503835.1 Polyangiaceae bacterium
ATGCTCGGTGAGTCGGGCGGGATGACGGGAGAAGCCGGCAGCGGCAACGAGTGCGAGCCCCTGCCCGTTCACTCGAGCTCGTTCTGCGTGCTCGGCACGCCGCTGGACGGCGATGCCGTGGAGCTCACCGCGGGCATGCCACTCACCGTGTCCGGGGAACCCGAGGGCTGCTACTCGTCGAGCTGCGACAAGGTCGAGCTCGACTATTGCGCCGTGATCGGCTCGGACAGGTTCTATTCGGTGAGCCTGGCTTACTGCCGCACTTCGGTCGGCACGCCGGGCGGCGCCTGCACGGGTGATTGCGCCCGGCAAAGTCTGGAATGCGCGCCCGGTGTAACCCTCGAAGAGGGCGAGTACACCATCAACAGCGCCGGCTCGGGGCTGACCGTCACGTTCACCGTTCCGAGCCAGGTGCACCAGGCGCAGCTCTGCGCACCAGCCGTTCAGTAAGCTTCATTCGCTTTGCACAGAGCGACACAGAGCGCCGCGGATCCCGCGAAATTCGGACCGGCATGCTCCTTGCTGGCCGAGTGCGCATCGCTCGATGGGGACCGCACTGGCACTCGTGACGTTCGGGCTCGCCCTCGCGGCGGCCGCCGTGCTCGCGCGTGAGATCCTGCGCGGAGAAACCTCACGCTGGACGGTACGGTGGCTGACCGTGTGCGCGGTCCTCGCCGGCGCCGCCTTCTTTGCGCCGGCTCTCACCCGCGGCTCGTTCGTGCACCGCTGGGAGATGTTCCACTATTATCTCGGCCGCGAAGTACCACGCGGAGCTCGGGTACGAGCGGCTGTACGCGTGCGTGGCGCTCGCCGACGACGCCGACGGGATTCGTAACGTGCGCACGCGCCGGATGCGCGATCTGCGAACCGACGGGCTGACCACGCCCGCGGCCACGCTCGCCGATCCAGGGCTCTGTCACGACCATTTCAGCACCGCGCGCTGGACGGAGTTCGCGGGCGACGTGCGCGAGTTTCGGCGAGCGACGAAAGCGCGCAGGCACTGGGAGAACATGCAGCGCGACCACGGCTACAATCCGCCGCCGGTCTGGACGCTGATCGGCCGCTCGCTCGCGTCGCTCGCTCCGCCGACGCCCGCGTTTCTCGGCTTCCTCGCGTCGCTCGATCTCGCGCTGATCGCCGCCGCGCTCGCGCTGCTCGGGTGGGCTTTCGGCGCGCGCATCGCGCTCACTGCGGCGATCTTCTGGGCGACGCAGGCGCCGTCCGACTTCGGCTGGACGGGCGGCGGCTTCCTGCGCCAGGACTGGCTCTTCTGCGTGATCGCGGCGCTCGCGCTGCTCAGAAAGCGCCGGCCGGCGCTCGCGGGCGCGGCCCTCGCCACCGCCGCGCTCCTGCGGCTGTTCCCCGCCCTGCTCTTCGTGGGACCGCTCGCGGTCGCACTCGGTACCCTGCTGCTCCGGCCTCGCGCCTCCTTTCAGTTCGAGGGGCGCTTCTTCGCGGGCGCCGCGGCGGCGCTGCTGCTGCTCGGCGCCGCGAGCGTGTACGGCGTCGGAGGCTCCGCGTACCCCGCGTTCTGGGAGCACATCCAGCTGCGGCACACGAGCGCGATCACGAATCACATGAGCCTGCGGACGCTCTTCGCGTTCGCGCCCGACGCTCGCATCGTCGATCTCGTGGAGCCGGGACGCTTCGACCCCGGCGCCGCCTGGGTGGAAGCGCGCGCCCAACGCCTCGAAGAGGTCGGCGGGCTCTATCGCCTGGCCTCCGCCGCGCTCGTCCTCGCCACGCTCCTCGTCGGGTTGCGCCTGCGTACCTCGTGGGCGGGGCTCGCGGTCTCGGTGCCGTTGATCGCGGCGCTCACGGACCC
>DASXWF010001511.1:0-5250 GCA_036503835.1 Polyangiaceae bacterium
ACGCCCGGCGCGTCGCCGGCCATGCGCTCCTGGCGCTCTACCCGGTCCGTGTGCGAGCCAAACTCGACGACCTTGCCAGTCTCCTTGTCCTTCTCCGACAGAATGCGCTTGCGGTAGCCGAACCGGTCAATGAACCGCTGCTGCTCGTCGCGCCCGAACTCGCGGCGGAAGTCCGCGCTGAGCGCCCACATGTTCGTGAACAGGGAGCTGGCGTAGCCGTTCATGATCGATCCCGTCGCCAGGATCGTCGGCATGCCCAGCGCCGTCAGGCGGTGCGCCGCGCGCTCCTGCGCCGAGCCATCCGTGGCGTACTCGTGGCCCTCGTCGAGCACCAGCAGGTCGAACGCCTTGGGGTGTCGCTTGGCGATGTACGTCGCCAGCGGCACGCGCCGCGGCTCCGGTACCGCTTGGTACAGCGGCTCGCCGCACGGCTGCTTCGGAGCCCGCCACTCGCCGGAGAGTCGGGTCAGTGCCTCGAGCGCGCTCTCCAGGGACCCGGGCTCGTGCCCGTCCAGGGAGAGCACAGCTCCGCCTTCCGAGCGCCGCACCCGCCCGACGCGAGTCGGGTACCCGCTCTCATAGTCCGAGCTCGCGGCCCGGTCGATCATGTCTGTGACCTTGGACGCGCCGTAGTACTGCTTCGCAAGCAGGCCTTCCTCCGCGTCGAGCAGCGCGGCTCGTTCCGTCGACGACAGCAGAAGGCACAGCCCGCGTTGCACCTCGGCAACGTTCCAGCGCTCAGCAGCGGCCGGGGCCAGCGCCCGGATCGTCGCCTCGATAGCGGCGTCTGGCTGTCCGAGCAGCACGTGGCCGAGAGCTCGGGGCAGGTCCTCCGCGAACTCGCCCGTCGCGATGCGCTCGAATAGCGCGGTCGCAGCGCGTGCCACCAGATCCGCTGACATGCCCTGCCAGGCGGCATGCGCGCCCTTCGCCTCGGCCCAGCGAGCACGAGCGCGCTCCAGGTTCCGCCCTTGGAGCAGCGCAACCACGCGGTCCTTCGTCGGAGCGCACGGGGCCAGTGCCAGTGCCAGGTCGAACATGACTCGCGCGAGGGCGTCGGCGGCGCGGCGCGGCCGGGCATCGCAACGCATGCGCTTCTTCGCCAGCGTCGCCGGCGCCTCGTCGATCGTCGACCCGCAACGCGGGCAGCCCTGGCGAGGGTCCACGCCGACCCAACCGTGTCCGAGCTTCGCCGTCTCGCGTGAGAGCACGGCAACCGTCAGCCCGTCGCGCGGCGCGGCAGCGATTGCATCCACATCGGCTACCGTCTCGAGCACCGTGACCGTCGCCTCCGGGACGACCGCGGCCGCCTCGTTACGCCACGACTGGAGCAGGTGGGGCGGGCAGAGGACCAGCACCCGGCCGTTCGGAGCGACCGTCTTCGCGGCGGTCAGCGCCGTGCCGGTCTTCCCCGAGCCGATCTCCCCGAGCAGGATGGCCGCGCGCTCCCGTCCGGTCAGCAAACGGACCAGCGCGCGGGCGGCGTGGGCCTGCGCCGTGAACAAGCTGCGCGCGGTCGGGGCGAGCGGGTCGGTGTGGTGGCGCAGCGGGTCGTACAGCACGGGGCACTGCTCGCGCATGACGCCCATGAGCGACTCGCCGTAGCCCTCCAGCAGCTCGCTGAGGCCCTCGCCGTTCAGCGTCCGGTACTGCTTCGTAGACAGGTCGAGCACGGTCGTGACCAGCTTCGGCTGCTGCACCTGCACGACCGACGTGACCTCGCCCTCCTTGTTCTTCTTCTCTTCGACCGTCTTGTACTCGCGGTCGAAGACGCCCTTCACGAGCAGGTCTGGGCCGTCGCCCGAGACACGCTTGCCGTTGAACAGACCGGACGCGATGCCGGCGGCGATGTGCGCTGGGCGTGGGGGCGTGGCGAGCGGGTAGCTCCGGAACGACAGGTCCTGCACCGGCAGGTCGGAGAGCACGTGCGGGACCAGGGTGGCGGTCGCGCCGGGCCGAGCGCGCTGCTTCCACGGCAGCGCCTTGCCGAGCAGGCCTACGGCGTCGAAGGCGCGGATCTCCCACGTCATGCGTCCGCACCACGACTCGCCTAGTACATCGATGCGTCCGTCTGCGTCCGTTATCGCCGGCGCAGGCGAACCGCCGAGCACAGGCATGCCGTCGACCGACTCGGCCCACTCCCGCACCTGCGCGGCCACGCTGGCGTCAGGCTCGAGCCGCTCGGATGTGCGCCGGGCGAACAGGACGACCTGCTTGTAGGCAGCGAACTCTGGCTCGGGGAATCGGTAGCAGCCCTCCAGCTCGTACTCCCGGGCCAATGTGTCGGCGCTGGCAGCGAGCGCGTAGTAGGGCACCACGAACACGAGCAGCCCGCCGTCGCGCGAGAGCGTGCGCGTGAAGCGCGCCAGGAACCGCTCCTCCAGCCGAGCGTGGACCGGGTCCAGATCGTAAGGAGGGTTGAGGTAGAGCAGGTGCGCCTTGCTCCCGCCCTCGCTCACGTCCACGCGGAAGGCATCGCCGTGGAGCGCGAGTTGCACGTCCCAGTAGTCGCGCGCCTCCGCGCGCACCTTGAGCGCGGCGTGCCGCGTGCGCTCCATTTCGCACGTATGCACCGTCGCGTTCTCGAAGCGCTCCGCCAGCCCGAAGACGGCCGCGCCCTCGCCCGCGCACGGGTCGACCAGGTTGTGTCGCGCGCCTGGCTCGGGGCGCAGCATCGCAGCGATCAGCTCGACGATCCGATCCGGGGTGGGGTAGTAGCCGCCGACGGCTATAGATTCTAGGCGTGCCATTTATGCGAGCTCCGTCATGCCTTGGAATTTGGGCCCGAAGGCCTTGATCTGCTTCTGGGCTGCGGCCAGCGCGGCGCATACCCGGTCATGTTCGACGACGGCGGCTCGCGCGAGGCGCTGCCATTCGGCCGCGGACGTGAGGGTCGGGCGCTGCGCGGCGGCATGTGCCAAGGCCAACACCGCGTTCACGCTGACTCCGCAAAATAGAGCGAGCACTGCTCGGCCAGGAAAACCTCGAGCACGTCGTGTGAGGCCTTGAACGCGATCGCCCCGTCCGGGTCGAGGCCCGCCTGCTCCAGGCCGTCGGCGGCGAAGCTTTGCGAATACGACACGCTTCGGTCGCGAGGCGTGTCGGCCAGGCCCTGCTCGAGCGCGGCCGCCAGCAGCTGCTGATAGAACGCCACGTCGGCGGGCAGGGGGCAGCGCGTGCGCCGGTCGAGCATGGCCGCGAACAGGCTGGCGCGCGCGGCGTCCGCAGGCAACGTCTGATCTGCGATCCACCAACGCGGCGTCAACATGACGAACGCAGCGCCCGCAGGGTCGACCATGCCCGGGTCGAGACGGAACAAATCGGGATTGTAGACGGTCAAGATCGTGCCTTCCGGCTCCCGCTGCCACGCGAGCTGGTAGCCCGCCGACTTCAGGAACTCGATGCGGTCGCTGGCGGACGCGCGGCGCGAGCCCGACTTCTCAAGCTTGCGTCCGAGCATCAGGTTCGTAGCGAACGGACGCATCTCAGCGTCCGACCCGACGAACTGCGCCCAAATGGGGCGGACGTTGTCGCTGTTGCCCGATGCCCAGAGGTGGTCGGCGACGACCAGCGCCACGCACCGGGCGGTGAACGAGCGGCCCTTCTTCGTCGGGTCGCTGCAGACGGTGTACTCCTGCATCACATCTCCACGAACGGTGCACTCAAGACGCGCCATGCGAGCGCAGCCACTGCTGGAACCTGTCCGTTGCCAGTGGCTCGGACGCGCTCCACCCGAGAGGCCACCCCATCATCCACTCCCGCAAAGCGATGAAGACCCCACCAGTCACTCCCTGGCGGTGCGCCACCTCGTTCAGCGGCCGGGCATTCCTGGCATGTGTCGCATCGCTCGCCGCACCCGAGCGCCAGTCCCTGGTCGTGGGCGTTGGCAACATGTCCAGGGTCAGCCGTCTCCCGCCCCCGCGCGCTATCGATCCCGCGCCACGCTGGCGATCCCCATTCCGGTCGCTGGCAATCGGCGTCGGGAGCATTGCCGCAAGCCGTCGATGCGCTGGCCACTTCTGCATGCTCGGCGAGCTCTCGTTCCCCGCACCTGTCGGGGTGGGCAGCAACGATCCACATCCGGTTGCGTCGGTGCGGTGCGCCGACGTGCCAAGCTCCGAGCACACCCCACGCTGCATCAAACCCCAGGTCGGCAAGCCCTCCGAGGACAACATCCAGTCCTCGAGTGCGAAGCATCGGGGAGTTCTCCGCGAGGACATACGCAGGCCGAACCTCGCCAATGACGCGGAGCATTTCGAACCAGAGGCGAGAACGCTCGCCATCAAGGCCCGCACCCCGACCAGCGCTGGATATATCCTGGCACGGAAAGCCGCCAGAAACGACGTCCACCAGTCCGCGCCAGGGTCGCCCGTCGAAGGTCCGGATGTCATCCCAGATGGGGAAGGGATCGAAGTGCCCGTCGCGCTGTCGCTGGGCGAGCACGCGCTGGCAGTGGGCATCGATCTCGACAGCGCAGACCGTTCGCCATCCAAGCAGCCGGGAGGCAAGCAGGCCTCCGCCGGCGCCGGCAAATAGACCCAGCTCACGCACGCCGCCTCCAGTCGACGAGCACGCGGAACGTATCGACGACCATGAATGCGAAGCCGACCGACATGAACAGGCTGGCGCCCTCCGACTCCGAGTGCTTCAGACCCCATGCCAGCACAGCCAGGATCGCCAGGCGCTGCGCGACGAACAGCGCCAACCACACGCGGTTCATTCGCCCAGCCTCCGTCGCACCTCGGCCCGCTGCTCCGGCGTCAGCGTCTCGAGCAAGGCGATCAGCAGACGCTGCAGGGCGAAGGCACCCTCGGGCAGCGCGTTCGTGCGTCCGCGGCGCGCCTCGAGCTCGCGGGCATGTTGCACCAGGTCGAGCGACTCCTGCAGCGTGTTGCCGCGGTGCTCGTCCACAGCTTGGCGCTCGCTGTCGGTCGGCCCCTCCGTGGCAGGCAGGGCCTTCAGCACCTCCGATGGAGATCGCGGCGCGTTGCGCTTCTTCTGGCTCACTTAGCGCCGTCCTTCCGGACGAGCTTGCCCTGTGCGTCGAGCACGTACGGGACGTTCGCTTCGATGCCGCCTTCGCCGACGTATCCCGTGGTCCGGCGGAAGCGCTTGCCATCCCACCAGGCGATCTCGATGATCCCGTCCTCGCCGGCCGTTGCCGTGCCGCCGTAGCCGGCCGTTGCCGTGCCGCTGTCGCCGGCCGTTGCCGTGCCGCTGTCGCCGGCCGTTGCCGTGCCGCGTGTGCCG
>DASXWF010001512.1:0-2383 GCA_036503835.1 Polyangiaceae bacterium
GAACCAGCTCTACCTGTGGGCTCACTATGCCGCCATCGCGATCAACGGGGCGCTCTACGCGGTCGCGCGCAGCGGCAACCGCGAAACGGGAACGCTTCGCGCCCTGGAGGTCGTCGCGACTCTTTCGCAGGGTGTGCTCAGCGCGACGCTCCTCGCGCAGCTTCCCCTCGCGACGCGGCCCGAGTTCCTCGCGCTCTTCACGGCCACGCTGTTCCTCATCCTGCGTGCAGGGCTCGTGCCGGGCAGCGTGCGGCTCGCGCTCGCGGTCGGAGCGGGCTCGATCGCGCCGTCGATCGTCGTCGCGCGCCTCCTGTACTCGCCTGCAGCGCCGGGCAGCAACGCCGCGCTCAGCCTCGAGAACGCGACGTTTTTCAGCCTCGAGTGGGGCGTGCTGTCGCTCGCTGCCACCACGACCATTCACTCCGTGATCTACGGACTGGAAGAGCGCGTGCAGGAGCTCGGGCAGTACACGCTGCTCCACAAGATCGGCGAAGGCGGCATGGGCATCGTCTATCGGGCCCGACACGCGCTGCTGCGGCGCCCGACCGCAGTGAAGTTGCTTCCGGTCGAGAGAACGAGTCCGGAGGGCGTCGCGCGCTTCGAGCGCGAAGTCCAGCTCACGGCGGAGCTCACGCATCCGAACATCGTCTCGGTGTACGACTTCGGAAAGTCACCGGACGGAGCGTTCTACTACGCTATGGAGTACCTCGACGGGGTCGACCTCCAGCGGCTCGTGGAAGCGCACGGTCCGCAGAGCGAAGGGCGCGTGGTGCACCTGGTTCGCCAGGCCGCGGACGCGCTCGCGGAAGCTCACCGCGTCGGCCTCGTGCACCGCGACATCAAGCCCGCGAACCTCTTTCTCTCGAACCCGTCTCGCCGCTCCGATCACGTGACCGTTCTCGATTTCGGCCTGGCGACGCATTTCAAAGGCGATCCCGCCCGCACGGGCGCGACCGAAATCCGCGGCACGCCGCTCTACATGGCGCCCGAATCAATCCGTGACGCCACGAGCTCGGACGAGCGCAGCGACCTCTATGCCCTCGGCGCCGTCGCGTACTTCCTCCTCACCGGAACACCGCCGTTCGCCGGCAAGACCGTGGTCGAGGTGTGCGCGGCGCACCTGCACGCGGAGCCGGAATCCCCTTCCGCCCGCCTCGGAACCGCGCTCGCCCCCGGACTGGAAGCGCTCGTCCTCGCCTGCCTCGCCAAGCAACCCGACGAGCGCCCGCGCACCGCGACCGACCTGCTCGAGCGCCTCGACGCGCTCGAGGTGCAGCGCTGGAGCCTCGAGGATGCGCGCTCCTGGTGGAGCCGGCACGGCGCGACGCCGGGTCCAGCGCCCGCGACGAACGATGGTCCGCGCACACTGGCGGTCGCGAGGCACGGCGGCGAGGGCAGCGAGTGACACGGTTCGCGGAACAGCGACGGGGTTCGGCACAGGCTGGCACAACGGTGAACCCAGGAACCTGCGCAGAACCGCTGACTTCGTTCTGGACCGCTTCTTGCTCGCGTCCGTCGGGTAAGCGATGAGCAGCGCCCCGACGACTGCCGACGTTTCGACCGGCCCCAATCCGCTCGGTCCGCAGCGCCGCCAAGCGCTGATCGACGCTCCCCGTCCGCGCGGACTGAAGCTTGCGCCGCTGGCCGCGCCCGCCAAGCGCATGTTGCCGCTCGCCGCGGCGGCACGACCCCAGGACGCGGTGCGTCCGATCTACTGTGTTTGGGAGCTCACCCTCGCCTGCGATCTCGCGTGCCGGCACTGCGGGTCGCGCGCGGGCAAGGCGCGGCCGGACGAGCTCAGCACCGAAGAGTGTCTCGATCTCGTGCGTCAGCTGGCCGAGCTCGACGTGAAGGAGGTCTCGCTGATCGGCGGCGAAGCGTACCTGCGGGACGACTGGGTCGCCGTGATCGAGGCCATCACGAGCCGGGGCATGCTCGCGAACCTCACCACCGGCGGCCGCGGGATGACGCTCGAGCGAGCACGCGCGGCGCGCCAGGCCGGGCTGCGGGACGCGTCGGTTTCGATCGACGGCCTGGAAGTCGTGCACGACCGGCTGCGCGGCGTCGCCGGTTCGTTCCAGGCGGCGCTCGACGCCATGGACAATCTTCGGACCGCCGGGATCTCCATCGCCAACAACACGCAAATCAACCGGCTCACCCTGCCCGATCTGCCGGCCGAGCTCGAGCTCCTTCTGGCACACGGCTCGCGCGCCTGGCAGATCCATCTGACCGTTCCGATGGGCCGTGCCGTCGACGAACCGGACGTGCTGCTCCAGCCCTACGACCTGCTCGAGCTCTTCCCGCTCCTGCCGAAACTCAAGGCGCGCGCGGAGCAGGCCGGAATGCGGATCTGGCGCGGGAACAGCCTCGGCTATTTCGGGCC
>DASXWF010001513.1:0-3043 GCA_036503835.1 Polyangiaceae bacterium
CGACTTCGTGCCGAAGGCGACGCACATGGTCACCTGCGGCGCGGGCGGCTACGGCGCGACGTGGGCCACGGACGGCTCGACGGGTGTCCCGCTCGCGGACCTCGATCTGCTGGCGCGGGTCGTGCGTCGCGACGGCAAGAAGCAGCCGAAGCAGCTCGTGTTCGGCTCGAGCGCGCTTCAGCGCTTCCTCGCGAACGCGGCCGTTCAGAAGGCGCTCGACAAGAACGTGATCAACCTCGGCCAGATGGCGCCGGTGGCGCGCGGCCAGGGTGCGACGTTCCAAGGCTTCGTCTGGATCGGCCACTACAAGTTCGAGATGTGGACCTACGACGGGTTCTACAAGCACCCGCAGACCGGCGCGATCACCCCGTACGTCGACGACGACAACGTGATCATGCTGTCCGAGGGCGCGCGCCTCGATCTGAGCTTCGGCTCGATCCCGATGATCCGGCGCCCCGAGGCCGCGGCGCTTCCGTTCCTTCCGCCCCGCATCAGCGACGGCGGCATGGGGATCGATCTCACCACGAACTCGTGGTTCACGCCCGACGGCAAGCACCTGAAGGTGTCCGCCGGCACGCGCCCGCTTACCATCCCCACCGCGATCGACACGTTCGCTCGCCTCAACGTCACGTCCTAGTAGCGCGCGAGGGCGCGGCCCGCGCGCGCCCTCGTTCCACGCCACCCGAACGGCAGAGGAACGCTGGAACCATGTCGCAAAGAAGCAATGCGGATCTCGTCGACGAAGCGAAGAACCTCGGGGCCCTGCTCCGCGTCGAGGTCAAGACCGAGGGGCTCAAGAACCCGGCACTCGTCGCGCTCGTCGACGAGCTCAACGCGAAGGTGAAGGCGCTCCCGCCCTTGCCCTCCGACCACAAGCGGCCGACCGTCGAGGAGTTCGTGGCGGCGGGCTACAAGGCGGAGAACTACGAGGCCCATATCGCCAGGTGGGAGATCGAGCTCCGCGTGAAGCTGGCGGCCGAAGGCGCGCCGCCGGCGCCGCCCCTGCTTCCGCCGCCGCCTGCCGCCCCGCCGCCGGTCGACGGGAACGATGTCGGCCAGGCCGGCGGCCCTCCGCAGGGTCGCCCGCTCGACGAAGCCCCGCCGCGCGAGCGCCCGGAGGCGCCCCCCAAGCTCGTCGACGGCGCGAGCGACGGCACCGTCGGCGGTGCGCCGACGGTATCAGCGACGGGCCCCGCCCGCCGCTATCCCTTCACGGTGAAGGAGGGGAAAGCCATCGTTTGCAGGCGCGGCCACCTCGGGGCGTTCTCCGGCGTGAGCGCGGCCGACTTCTCCGACGGTCAGGATGAGCTCGAGCGGCTCATCCGGGACGGCTTCGTGGACGACAACCGGCCGAAGTCCTGACCCGTGGCGATCGACGTTGCGGCCGACTTTCGGATGACGCTCGAGGACACGGCCGGCTTCGCGAAGGACATCACCCTCACCGACCCGCTGGGGAACACGGCGGAGCTGCTCGGTGACTGCTACGACATCGGTCAGGCGATCGACCCGGGCACGGGGCTACTCGTGTCCGGGAGGTACGTGAACGTTTCGATCTCGGTCGCAGCGTTGAGGGAGGCGGGGCTCGAGCTCCCGGAGCACGAGGGTGACCCGAAACGAGCTCCATGGCGGTTCGAGATTGAGCACCAAGGGAAGCGCCACGTGTTCACGGTGCTCGAAGCGAACGAGTCCAAGTCGATGGACTTCGTCAACGTCAAGCTGAAGGCCTTCGTGGAGTGACCCCGAAGATCACCCAACTCGTCGGCGCTTCCCCCGACGTTTCGGAGCTCGTCTCCACGAAGATCGCAGCCATCCTCGAAGCCGAGAGCGAGAGGCAGCAGGAGCTCGCGGCGGCGGCTGGGAAGAAGCCGTACGATTGGATCCTCCGCGTTCGTCGAGAGCCGGCCGATCCGATCGCAGACTTCCCGAAAGATGGCTTCGACGAGAAGCATCCGGAGTACTTCACACCCGTCGTCACGGTCTCGTTTGATGCTTGGACCTCGGACGAACGCGGCAGCAATCTCGAGCAGACGAAGTGCATCGCGCTCTACAGAATCGACTGTTACGGGTACGCCGTAACGAGAGCCGGTGTCGAGACTCAGCAAGTCCTCGGTGACTATGCGGCGTCTGTCGAGGCGCTTCGCGCGGCGCGCGTTGTTCGCAATATCTTGATGCACGCCGCGTACACCTACCTCGACATGCGGGGAGTTGTTGGCCGGCGTGACACGAAGTCGCTCACGCAGTTCGAGCCCGAGAGCGAAAACCAAACGGCCGCGAATGTAGTCGGCGCTCGCCTCGTGCTCGAGGTGCAGTTCGTCGAGAGCAACCCCCAAGTCGAGGGTGAGTTGCTCGAAGAGATCAGCGTCACGGTGACGGAGCAGGGCTCGGATCCCGAGCAAACGCTCGCCGAAGTCCACGTCACTGTTCCACCCGCAGAGGAGTGAAAAGCCAATGCCGATCGATGCAAGTATCGGGTCGAGTCAGACGTCCGTCACGACGACCCACAGGGACTTTCGCGCGGGGGGTGTCCAGTATCTCCCGCAGCGGATCGTAATCCTCGCTCAGGGCGCGACGGGGATGGTCTACAGCACCGAGAAGTGGCAGGCCACGGGTGCCGAGGCCGGTGGCTCGAAGTACGGGTGGGGCTGCCCGATTCACTCCACGCTGCTCGAGCTCATGCCTACCGATGGCCGCGAGGGTGTCGGTGGGATTCCGGTGACGGTTCTCCCGCTAGTTGACGACGGCTCGGGCGTCGCCGCGAACGGGCAGATCGTTCCGTCGGGCACGGCCACGGTGCAGAGCTCGTACCGCGCACGGATTGGCGGCGTGCTCTCGCGCGCCTTCGTGATCGGCACCGCGGCGCTCGTGACCGCCGAGCTCACGAAGGCCTGCCGGGCCATCCACGACGCGATCGACGCGGTGCTCGAGATGCCGGTCGAAGTCACCTATGACTACGGCACCGTCACCGCGGCGGCTCTGAACGGCACCGGCAACGGGACCGTCGGGACGTTCACCACGACGGTCCCGTTGCCGGTGCCGTTCACAG
>DASXWF010001514.1:0-2024 GCA_036503835.1 Polyangiaceae bacterium
CGAAGGCGATCTACGGCGACGGCCATGCCGGGGACGAATCCGCCGGCGTTGGCCTGGGAGTCGCCCGGTTCGACGCGCCGCTCGAGAGCCCAGCTGAACAAGCTTCGGATGCTCCGCGGCATTTCCACCGAACGAATCGTACTAACGACGAGTTCGTACGTCGGGTGCATGACGGCGGGTCCGGCGCTTCTTCTTCGCGCGTGCCTCGACGAACTTCCGCAGCGCTCGGAACCAGACGAGCTTGTGCTCGAAGCCCGGGAAGCTCGCGTTGAGGCCGCTCGGGTTCGGAACGACGAACACGGCGGCGCCGGCGATTCGCTCCGGTTTTGCTCCCGCGCCGCCGCTCCGCGGCAGCCGAAAATATGCCTGATACACGCTGAGGCCGACGAAGGCCACCACGTCGGGCTCGAGCCGCGCGCACTTTCGCGCGAGCACGCGCCGCCCGCGCTCGATGTCGAGCGGCGTGAGCTCCGCCGCCGAACGCGTCGCACGCGAGCACAGGTTCGTGAGCGCGATGCCCATCTCGGCGAGCGCCTGATCTTCCTCGAAGGTCAGCGGGCGCGAGATCAGGCGGGACTCGTACAAGAGACGCCAGAACGGATTCCCGTTCCCGGCGAAGTGGTGACCGAGCGCCCCCGAACGCAAGCCCGGGTTGATCCCGACCAGAAGGACTTTCGGCCGAGCAACGACGACGTCCTTCAAGCGAGCCATGCGCGCGTTCCTCGGCTTTGCTTAGCGCGCCAGCGGCTCCGCGAGGATCAGGCTTTTTGCCATGCTGCGCGCCACGGGCGCCGCGTAGCCGCGCGGTAAGCCCTTCGGCGCCGCGGCGGCGATGCGGTAAGCGCCTTCGATCGTGGACAACAGGCCCGCGGCGATGCGCCCCGCGTGTCGGGTCGAGCGACCTTCGGCGACCAGGCACGCGCGCACGAGCCGCCGCAGCTCCGCCAGGCTCCGCGCCAGCGCCTTGCGGTACAGCGCCCGCACCTTCGGCTGGCGGACGGCTTCGGCGCTGATCGTGTTCCATACGGCCACCGCGCGCGGATCCGCGTCGCGGCCGAGCGCGACGTGTGCGTCGATCAAGGCCGCCAGACGTGCCTCCGCGTCCTCGAGGCCGGCGGCGCGCGCCGTGTAGCGCGCTTCCAGACGCCGGGTGAGCGTTTCGATCAGCTCGACCAGGATCTCTTGCTTCGTGTCGAAGTGATAGTGGACGAGGCCGGGGGCGAGGCCCGCAGCCTTGCCGATGGCCTGGATGCTGGCGCCCTCGTAGCCCTCGCGCGCCATCACGGCCAGCAGCCCCTCGACGATCTGACCGCGTCTTTCCGCGGAATTCGATGCCCGGGTCACGCGGGCGAGGATGGGCCTGCGCCGGCTCCTTGACAAGGATGAATCTTGGTTGCACAACCAATAATGTTGGTTATCTGACCAAGATTGGAGGAAACGTGAATCTGCTGCGAATCGTCTGTAAGGGGCTGGCGGTGGCATGGTTCTTGGCGTGCGTGCTCTACCTCGCGCTCCAGACTTGGTGGTCCGCGCTCGCTCTCGCCGGCCTGCTGGGCGGGCTGCTCTTGTGGGCGACGGTTAGGAAGCGGCCGATCGAGCCGGTTTTCGGTACGGATTCCGAAGGGGTGTGGTCCGTATCCGGAGCTACCCAGCGGAGCGTGCGCTGGGCGGACCTGTGCGCGATTGGCATCATCACGACGGACCAGGGGCCCTACCAGGAAGACGTGTTCTGGGTCTTCGTGGATCGAAACGGGTCGGAATGTTCCCTCCCCGGCAGCAAGGGCTCCGAGATCCTGGAACGGCTGTCGGGTCTGCCGGGCGTGGATTACGGCGCCGTGCTGCTCGCGGCTGGTTCCACGGACAACGCTGCGTTCGTCGTTTGGAAGGGCGAGGCGGGAGCGGCCTCTGGTCTGGCTACCGCGCGGCCTTAGCAGCGCCCGCATTTCGGTACACGCCGCTCTCCCCCGCGAGCCACACGTCGTTTCCGACGGCGAGCGCCAGATGCAGCGGCTCGGAAACGCCAC
>DASXWF010001515.1:0-1826 GCA_036503835.1 Polyangiaceae bacterium
CCTGGGGCACGGGTGAACGCGAGGTTTTGCTCGCTGCGGGCGAGAGCGGACTCTTTCCGCCCGCGAAAGCGACGCCCGTGGCTGACCCCGCCGCGGAGCGCGAATCGGAGACGCCCGCCACGCGCCAGCGAGAGACCGCGCGAGACTACAGCTCGCACGTGGCTCGCCGCGACTATCCCAGCGCGTTCGCTCTTCTGTCGCGGCACCCGGCCCTCGCGGGAGACAGCGTCGAGGAGCTGCTCGTCGCGGCGGACGTCGCGCGCCTGTCGAATCACCCGGCCGAGGCGGTGCCGTACTTGCAGCGCATCATTCGCGATCATTCGCGGGACGAGCGTGCGCCGCTCGCGGCCTTCACTCTCGGCAGAACCTTGAGCGGCCTCGGGCGTACGCGAGAAGCGATGAACATGTTCGCCCGGGTCCGCAGTGCCTGGGCGAAGAGTCCGCTCGCGGAAGAGGCGCTGCTTCGGCAGGCCGAGGCCGCCTCTCGGCTCGGCGAGATCGGCACCGCCGTGCGTCTCGCGGAAGAGTACGACCGCGTCTATCCCCAGGGGCGTCGGCGCTCGGAAGTGCGCCGCTTTGCGCGTCTGGAGTAAGGTGCCGGCTCGACGGATCTGACCCGATGCCCCGACTCCGCGCTCGGGCCCTGACCCTCGCACTGCTTTGGCCCGCGGCGCTCCGCGCGCAGGGTACCATGTCGAGTTCGGAGGCGCGGATCTCCGTCACGGATTGTCCCGACGGACCCTCGAGCTCGCTGCCCGCATTGGTCAACCTCGAGATCGACGTACTGCTCCGCGAACGCGGGCCGGCGCGCGCGCCGCCGGACCACATCGCCATCCGCTGCGTCGAGGAGCGGGCTCGAATCGAAGTCACGATGCAAGGCCGAACCCACGACTCGAGCCTCGACCTCGGCGCACTGGCTCCCGAGCACCGGCCGCGCGCGATCGCGCTCGCCGCGGCCGAGCTCGTGCACTCGATGTCGAATCGCCCGATCGAGGTGCCTCCGCCGAAACCGGCCGCCACGACTGCTGCGCCGAGCGCGCGCCAGCCGCTCGAATCCCCGCCGATCGACGACGCACGGCTCACCGCCCGGCAGCGACCGACTCTCACCGCCGGCGGGCTCGTAACCTGGCTGGGACAGCCGGCCACCGCCCTGTTCGGCGCGCGGGTTGCTTTTCGAGCGCCGGTGAGCGCGCTCCTCGCGCCCGCGGTCTCCGTCGAAGCCGCCACCGGCGGCTTTCACGCCGAATCCGCGCAGGTCTCCGTCACGACTCTCTCGACGGGAGCGGCACTTTGCTTCGGCGTCACCACCGGCAGCCTGCGCTGGGAAGCGGGCCCGGGCGCGCGCTTCGGGTGGGTGCGCCTCGCTGGCGAGCCCGACACCGGGGCGAGCTTCGAAGGTGACGACGTCGCGGGCGCGTGGGGCGGACTCGAAGCGCGAGCACGCGCGGTGTACGGCGTGTCTGCGAAGCGTTCCCCGTCGTTCGCGCTCGAGCTCGGCGCGGGCCTCGTCACGCTTCCCGTGCGCGGAACGATCGACGGAACCGAGCGTGTCTACTCGGTCGACGGCCCCTGGATAACGATCGGCGCCGAGGTGGGAATCGCCTTGTGAGCCGGGAAAGGGCGCGCGAAGGGCGCGGGATTTACCGAGCCGGCCCGGCGTGAGACGCTCGTTCGATGGCCGGGCTCGTCGCGGCGAAGTGTCCGAATTGTGGCGCGAACGTCCGCATCGATCCGGAGCGCGAGTACGCGACGTGCGCGTATTGTCAGATGAGCTCCTTCGTCAAGACGCCGAGCCGGAGCGTGAGCGAGCAGGCGCGCATCAACCA
>DASXWF010001516.1:0-7219 GCA_036503835.1 Polyangiaceae bacterium
CGTGGATCAGAAAGCGCGGCTCCGCGAGGTCGTCCGGGCACACGACGTGAGCGCCCCAGGGCGCGTCCTCGCCCGCGCGCATCAGCCCGATCGAGCAGTCGGCGGCCGCGAGCGCCTCGCCCGTGCCGCTCGTGCCTACCATGCACACGCCGCGGCCTTCACGCTGCAGGCGGCGGATGCCGCGCGCCATGCCCTCGCCCTCGGGGATCGTGTCGTCGGCGGCGATACCGTGGAGCACCGCCTCGTCCGTCGCGGCGATCACCACGCGCATGCCCGCGTCGTGCGCCGCGGACACGAGCTCGTCCACGCCCGTGCGCGACACGATGTCGATCTCGGCGAGCGCGACGATCTCGCGCCCGCGGCCGAGCGCGAGCAAGAGCCCGCCCTGGGTGCCGAGCGCGCGCGCCTGCTCGGCGAGCTCCGGCGCGGGCTCGAGGCTCGAGGCGCCGAGCGGCTCGAGGAAGACTCCGTCGCGCTCGCGCCGCGCCACCGGTTGATCCGGATCGAACAGCTCGTTCACGAGCCGGCGCACCGCGGGCTCGTCCTCGCCGGCCGAGACCACCAGCGCGCGCACGTCCCAGCGGTGGCGGGCCGCGAGATCGCCCGACAGCACGAGACAATCGATGCGGTCGAGCTTGCGCAGCACGGCGGGGTCCATCACCAGCACGCCGCGGCGCGCGAGCGTGCGGCCGAGCTCCGCCGCGAACACGTCACGCCCGAGCTCGGCCGGCTTCGGCAGGCCGCCGAACAGCGCCGCCACGGCGCGCTGCACGTTGCGCGTCGCGAGGAAGCTCACGGCGAATCCCGCGAGCGAGACCAGCACCGCGCGATCCGCGTACTCCTCGATCGGGCCGCGCGGCAGCGGATTCGGTCGCACCTCCGGCTGCTCCGGGCCGAGATCGGCGGGCGGGCCGTTGCGGAACAGCAGCGACTCCGAAAGCTCCCAACGCTGCCTGCGCGCGTTGGCTTCGGAGAGCTTCAGCGCCTGATGCGCGAGCTCCACGAACGCGCTGCCCGGACGCTGGGCCACGCCGTGCGCGATCGCCGCGCCGATGCCGAGGCCGAGCCCCGCCCGCAGCGGGCCGAAGCGCTCGTCGAGCCTCTGCCGGAGCCGCGGCGACGCCTGCACGATCTGCAGGAGCGAAGCCAGCGTGCCCGCGACGCGCGAGGCCGGGATCAGCGAGAAACGCAGCGCCGTGCCGCTCACGACGCCGACGGCTTCCGCGGCGAGCGACAACAGCAAGCGCTCGCTGGTCTCCGTGTCGGCCGGATGCTCCCAGCCGGTGTCGCGAAACGAAGCTCGCGCGACGCCCGCGGCGAGCTCCGCCCGCTCGACGCGTTCCACGATCTCGTCGAGCCCGACGCGCCCGTCCTCGATTTCGACGACCACGCGCTGCAGCGGCGGGCTCAGGCGGGCCCAGCGCACGCCGTCGAGCTCCGCGAACTCGGCCTCGACCGCGCGAGCCAGCGCCGTGAGCTCCGCGCCGCGCACGTCGCGGAACTCCACGTGCGCGCGGGTTCGACCCAAGAACGCGCGCCGCGCGCGCGGACCGAACAGCTTCTTCGTGACGCGCACGGCGTTCTGAACGCGTTTTGCGGCGGAAACCTCGCGCTTCATCCGATTCTCAAAGCGTCGCGTAGCGGTCCGTGGCGCGCACCAGCTCATGGACGACGCCGGGCTCGAACGCCGAGTGCCCCGCGTCCGGCACGACGCGAAAATCCGCTTCCGGCCAGGCGCGGTGCAGCTCCCACGCGCTCTGCACCGGGCAGATCACGTCGTAGCGCCCCTGCACGATGGTCGCGGGGATCTGGCGGATCCTGCCCACGTCCTCGATCAGCTGATTTTCGCGCTCGAGGAAGCCGTTGTTCACGAAGTAGTGACACTCGATGCGGGCGAAAGCGAGGCTGAAGTCGTCGCCCGCGCAGCTCGCGATGTAGTCGTGGTCCTGGAGCAGGTGCGCGGTGCTCGCCTCCCACACGCTCCACGCGCGCGCCGCTTCCTGCCGGACCACCGGGTTCTCGCTGACGAGCCGCTTGTGATAGGCGGCGATCAGATCGCCCTGCTCGGCTTCCGGTATCGGCGCGAGGTACGCCCGGAACGCTTCCGGAAAGAAGAGCCCCGCGCCGCGCTGATAGAACCACTCGAGCTCCCAGCGCCGCAGGAGGAAGATGCCGCGCAGCACGAGCGCCGTGACGCGCGACGGATGCTTCTCGGCGTAGGCGAGCGCGAGCGTGCTGCCCCAGGAGCCGCCGAACACCAGCCAGCGCTCGATGCCGAGGTGCTCGCGGAGCGCCTCGATGTCCGAGACCAGGTGCCAGGTCGTGTTCTCGTGCAGCGACGCGTGGGGGCGGCTCTTGCCGCAGCCCCGCTGGTCGAAGAGCACGATGCGGTAGCGCGCCGGATCGAAGAAACGCCGCTGCTTCGGGCTCGTCCCACCGCCCGGCCCGCCGTGCAGGAAGATCGCCGGCTTGCCGTTCGGGTTCCCGGACTCCTCGAAGTAGAGGGAATGCTCGGGGCTCACCTGCAGGTACCCCGTACGATACGGCTGGACCTCGGTGTAGAAACCGCGGCGGACTTCGGGCATGCGCGGAACGAGCGTGCCAGAGCGAGGGGCGTGCGTCGAGTGCCCGCTCGTGTTACTCGTCGCCCGTCAGGTGACGGCCGCGGGCAGCGAATCCACCTCCCAGCCGGACCTCACGGCGCTCGTGCTCGGCGCGCGGCGCGGGCTTCGGCGCGACGTTGCGGCGCTCGAAGCGGCGCTCGACGAGGCGAGCCTTCTGATCCCACTCGCGCAGGGCATCGACCACGTGCCGGAGGGCGAGGACGTGGCGCTCGAGGGCGGGCTCGAAATCTTCCCGCATTACATCGTGGACCCGGAGGGCCTGCGCTTCGCCGCCCTCTTCACGCAGCCTGCGCTGCTCGAGCCGATCGCGCAGGCGTTGAAGTGGACGACCGACGGCGGCGAGCTCGGCGTCTGCGCGCTGCCCGCGCGCATCGCCTGCGAGCTCGCGCTCGGCACCATCGACGAAAAAGAAATCCAAGGCCTCGTCATCGACCCCGGGGCGGAGAGCGAGCTCATGCTGCGGCGCTCCGAGCTCGCCAGCATCGTCGCCGGCCACGCCCTGCCCCTCGTCGGCTACCTCCACGACCTTCCGCCGCTGGACGACGAAAAGGTCCTCGTCGCGGAGAACGAGCCGCCGCCCGCGGCCTTCCTCGCGGCGCTCGAGGCTTGCCTCGCCGGCCTGCCCGCCGTGACCGCGCATCGCCTCGAACGCACGTTCAATCCCGAGCGCGACCTCGAGCCGCACCTCACGCTCCGGCTTTCGACCGACGGCAGCAAGGACCGCCGCGCGCTCGCGCACGTCGTGATCCAGGCCGTGGGAGAGCTCGTCCCGCCGCCCGGCTACATCGACGTGCTCTTCGACGATGCCTGAGCTCGCGGAGCCGCCTCCCGAACCCCGGCGCCCCGACCTGATCCGAGCGGGCAAAGGCAGGCTCGGCTTCCTCGAGCGCCAACTCATCCGCTTCGTCCGCTGGACCTTCGAGCCCGGCCTCGTCGACCGCGTGATCCGCTTCTTGCAGCATCACATCGGATCCACCTGGATCCACCACTTCACCAAACACCTTCGCCACGTCTTCGGCTTCGAGCGCCTGCCCCCGCTCGACCCGGCCCAGAGCTTCATCGTCGTTTCGAACCACCGCAGCTTCTTCGACCTCTACGTCGTCTTCGGCGAGCTCGTCCGGCGCCGCCTTCCCCATCGCATCGTCTTTCCGGTGCGCGCCGCCTTCTTCTACACGAGCCCGCTCGGCCTCTTCGTCAACGGCGTGATGAGCTTCTTCGCCATGTACCCGCCGATCTTCCGCGAGCGCCGGCAGCTCGCGCTGAATCCGGAGAGCCTCGACGAGCTCGCGTTCCTCTTGCGGCGCGGCGGCACCTTCGCCGGCCTCCACCCCGAAGGCACGCGCAAAAAGGACGACGACCCCTACAGCTTCCTGCCCGCGCAGCGCGGCGTCGGCCGCGTCATCCACGAAGCGCGCGTCCCCGTCATTCCCGTCTTCATCAACGGCCTCATCAATCGCCTGCCGCGCCAGATTCTGAGCAACTACGACGGCACCGGCCGAAAAGTCCTGCTCGTCTTCGGCGAACCCATCGACTTCTCCGACCTCTACGCGCAGAAGGGCACACCCAAAGTCCACCAGGCGATCGCCGAACGCACGCTCGAAGCCATCGGCAAGCTCGGTGAGGAGGAGCGGGCGCGGCGGGCGGAGCTCGGATTCTCCTGAGCGCCCGCTGGGACGACCTCGCGAATCACAGTCCTCGGAAGCGCCTTCGGACTTCGGCCGCTCCCCTCGCGCTTCCCGCCTCGGCCCGGCAAGTCTGTATCCATACTTCACTCACTCGGCAGCCCACCCCTCCGGCCACGAGGCTCCGGTTTTTTTTGTTTTGGGCACGGCGACGAAACCGTGAATGACCCGCGCAGGATCGCAGGCGCTCAGATCCAGGGATTCAGGCCCGGTTCCGCGGCGCGGTTGCGAACCGCGACGACGACTCGGCGCGCGAGGGAGACGGCGAGCGCGACGCACACGGCGAGGCACGCCCACGAGACGGCGCGCTCGGCGCCGGGCGCCACGACCACGGAGAAACGGTGCGCCAGCAGCCGGGCCGCGACGAGAATGACGGAAGCCGGGACGGCGCCGCGCCAGAGCAGGGCGCCCGCTTCGGTGACGTCGATGCGCCCGAGCAGGGTACGGAACGCGAGCACCAGCGCCGCCACGGCGCCTGTCTTGATCAAGAGCAGCAGGGCGCCGAACAGGGTCAGGGAGAATGCGGCGGGAGCGCCCGCGTTCGCAGTCAGTCGCGAGCCGCCGAGGAAGGCGAGCGCGAAGACCCCGCTCGCGACGACGAGCTCGAGCTGTCCGATGAAGGTGCTCGGCGCCAGGCGCTGGCGATCGTCGCGGGGACCCGGCGTGAGCTTCTCGCAGGGCGAGCTGCCGAGCGCGGTCTCCGGAATCAGCGCCACGAGCCAGGCGACGCCGAGCCCGAGCTCGATCGGACCGCGGAAGAAGAGCCATTGCGACGGCCAGGGGCCCTGGGCCGACAGGAGGTCGTCGGGACCGAAGGTTCCGACATCGGCGACGAGCGCCACGACCGCCGCCGCGACGGGCACGCCGCGCCCCAGCACGGCCGTGAGTCGCCGCAAGCGCGCGACCACCCCGCGCTCGCCCGGCGCGCCGAAGAGCACCACCGAGAGAGACAGAGCGAAGAGCAGCGCGGCCAGTACGATGGGAAGGTCGAGCTCGCGCGCGACGATCGACCGCCCGAGCCCGAGCGCCGTCACGAGCGCGCTCCCGCAGAGCAGCGCGACCATTTCGCCGATCGAGACGCCGCGCGCGCGGCGGCGCGGCCGACGCTGCGGGCGGCCGGGCGGCGGATCGCGAACCAGCCGCCGGGCGCGCAGACTCTCGATCAAGCGCCATTCGAGGAAGCTCAGCGCGCGGCCGAGCGGCGAGGCGAGCAGCAAGCAGAGCGCCACACAGGCCGCAACCAGGCTCGCGGCGGCCGCGAAGTCGCGCGCACGCGCGGCACGAAACCCGTCGACGTCGAGCACCAGGCGGCTCTTCTGCGCGATGCCTTCGCGCTGAATCACGAGCTCCACGCTCTTCGAGCGCGGAGGCGGTACGAGATCGGAAATCTCGAGCAGGTTCACGCCCGCGAGCTCCTCGAGCCGGTCGCCGCGCGCGACGCCGGCTCGCTCGGCCGGGCTCTTCGGCATCACGCCGTCGACCAAGAGCGCGCCCGCCCCTTCGACGAACAAGAGGCCAGCGAACTCGGCGAAGCGCCGGCCCTCGTCGCGGCGAGCCTGAGCGAGCGCTCGCTCGCCCTCGGCCGGCACGAAGTCGAGCTCGATCTCGGGGAGCTGCCCGGTGACCGGCGGCGTGCCGTGCACGCGCGGAGCGAACGAGACCTCGACCGACCCGCGGAACGTCGCGTGCGCGGGCGACGCGATACCCGCGAGCGCTCGCTCGACGTTGCGCGTGATCTCGACGCTCACCGCGTGCGGCGAGACGCTCCGGCCCGAGAGCACGAGCTCGAAGCCCTTCGTCCTCGGCTCGCCCGCCCGATTCACCTCGCCGCGCAGCGTGACCTCGGCGCGCCGCCCCTCGGGAAACGCGCGGCCTCGCAGCTCGAGCACGTCGCCCTCGCGTAGACGCGTGGAGGCGACGCCCGTGAGCTCGACGAGCGGAGGCTGACCCGGGCGCTGGCAGGCCCACAGGCCGAGAGCGACGAAAATGAGAAGTGCGAGGGGCTGGCGCACGTGGGGCAGGCTACCAACCGGGCGGAATCCTGGGAAAATTCCCTGGTGTTTTCGCGCTCGTCGCGCGCTTGACGCTGCGCATCACGCCGAGCATCATTTGGGACTCACCGCGAGAGCCCGATGCCGAGCGACGACGCCACTGAAACACCGAGCACGGCGCGGCGCATCATCAAGCGCTACTCGAACCGGAAGCTCTACGACACCAAGGGCAGCACGTACGTCACCTTGCTTCAGATCGCGGAGATGATCCGCCAGGGCGAGGACGTGCAAATCATCGATAACGCGACGAAAGAGGACAAAACCGACGTCACGTTGGCCCTGATCATCTCGGAGGAGCTCCGCACCCGTCCCCGCGCCATCCCGCTGAGCACGCTGCGAGCACTCATTCGGCACGGCGGTGAACGCATCCTGAGCCAGCTCCGGGGCGGTCCGATCGGGCGGCTCATCCCGAACGGCGTTCCCGGCGAAGGCGGCGACCCCGGTCTCGAGCTCCCGCTCGACGCTGATTCCCCTCCCTCCGACCCGGAAGACGACATGAACCAGTCCAAAGAGCCGCGCGCCGGCCTCCGAGCCACCCTCGAGCACTGGCAAGCCGTGATCGACGAGCGGATCCGCGCCGCCCTGCCGAATTTCACGGCTTTTCGCGAGCTCGAGCAGGAGGTGCGCCGCCTGAGCGAGCGCCTGGGTGCCCTGGAAGAGCGCCTCGGCCGAGAGCCCGGTCAGCCGGCGGGCGGAAAACCCGCCTCGAACCCGCCGTCGAGCCCTCCGAAGACCAGCTAGGCGGGTGAGCGCGCTGGCCGGGGAATAGCCGGGCGCTAGGCTGTGTTGCCTGACTGAGCATGAAGGCACCCAAGGACGACCTCGGAGAATTCGAGCGTGAGGCGATTTCTCACCTCTCGAC
>DASXWF010001517.1:0-2978 GCA_036503835.1 Polyangiaceae bacterium
CGATTGCCGTGCTTGCCGACGGCGATGCCGGCGGCGGCCGCGATCAGCGCGGCGCCCGTCGAGAGATTCAGCGTGCTCGAGCCGTCGCCGCCCGTGCCGCAGGTGTCCAGCAGCACCGGGAAATCGTGCTCTACCTTCACCATGACCGCGCGCATGGCCTCGGCAGCGGCCCGGATGCACTCGGCGTTGTCGCCCTTCAGCCGTTGCGACGCGAGCAGCGCGCCGATCTGCGCCGGTGTCCAGGCGCCGGCGAAGATCGCGTCGAACACGCGGCGCACGGTCTCGCCCGATAGCCCCTCGGGGCGGGACAGCTCCTCGAACACGCGTGGAAAGCTCGGATGTTCGGCGGGATTGGTCATAGTGATGAAAGCCAGTTCTCGACCAGTCTGAGGCCGTGCTCGGTCAGGATCGATTCGGGGTGGAACTGGACGCCTTCCACCGCAAGGGTCTTGTGGCGCAGCCCCATGATCTCGCCTTCCGGCGTGCGGGCCGTGACGCTCAGACAATCCGGCAGCGACGTCTCCTCCACGACCAGCGAGTGATAGCGCGTCGCCTCGAAGGGCGAGGGGAGCCCCGTGTAGATGCTCTTGCCGTCGTGGGTGATCGGCGAGGTCTTGCCGTGCATCAGACGCGGCGCGCGCACGACCTTGCCGCCGAACGCCTGTCCGATCGATTGCAGCCCGAGGCAGACGCCGAAAATCGGAAGCTTCCCCGCCTGCTCGCGGATGACGTCGAGCGTGACGCCCGCGTCGTCGGGCGTGCCGGGCCCCGGCGAGAGCAGGATGCCGGCCGCCCCCGAGCTCCCGACCTCGGCGCTGGTCGTGCGATCGTTGAGCCGCACGTCGCACTCGGTGCCGAGCGCCTGCACGTACTGGACGAGGTTGTACGTGAAGGAGTCGTAGTTATCGATGACCACGATCTTCTTCATGGGGCCGTATGCCTTGTGATGGTTTCCGTCGGCGGTAGGTAAGGGGGTGTGAGAACCTGTTTTCGGGGCTGGGGCCCCGAAAACACACGAGACCAAGCATCGGAACGAGCTACCCGGCGAGAGGCAGCCAGGGCGCTCCCGCCGCCTTTCGGACGGCACGTTGCAAGATTACGCGTCCGTTTCGAGCGACAAGCATGTTGGTGCCGGCCTCGCCGGTCAAGTGACGTGGCGGAGCTCCTGCTCGCGCCGATCGTGATCTGTTCCTCCAAGACACACACGTCTTCGCTGGTTTTGCCACTCGCGCCGTGACGGGTCAATTCGTACGCCGCTCGTACGCCGCCGGGTCATGCCGGGCGCGGGTTCGGTGCCGCCAGAAATGCGTCGATGCGCGCGTTCACGAGCTCCGGATATTCGAGCGGCGCGTAGTGGGTGGCCTTCGGGACCACGTAGAGCTCCGCGTTTCTCAGCCGCCGCGCCAATTCCCTGGCGGTGCTCGGCGAGAACACCGGATCGCGCGCGCCGGTCATCACGAGCGCTCGCGTCGTCACTCGCGAGAGGTCGTCGCTGGCGTCGTGATCGCCGAGGGCGCGGAGCGTGCGGAAGTAGACCTGGAAGTCGATTTCCCGAAACTCGCAGGCGAGCTCGTACAGCTCTCTCGGGCCGATGCGCGGACTCACGATGCCGAGACCGCGCACGAGCGCGAGCGCCGCGCTCGACTCGCTGAGCCGCGAGACCAGGCGGGAGCCCAGCCGGTGATGGAGCTCGAGGCGTTCGACGAGGCCCGGCAGCCAGAGCCCGGCGCCCGGCAGGCGCGTGCTCGCGAGCGGCCGTCCGGCGGTGCCGTTGATGAGCACGAGGTGGCTCGCGCGCTCCGGCGCGCGCCGGCAGAGCTCGAGCACCACCTGGACTCCCATACTCCAGCCCACGAGTACGGGGCTCGCGGCGCCCAGCGCCGCGAGCAGGTCCTCCAGATCGTCGGCCTGCGCGGCCACGTCGACGCGCTCCGGCGGCGGCTCGCAGCGCGAGGCGTAAAGCCCTCGGTAGTCCCAGGTCAGGACACGAAACCGTGACTTGAAGTGGTCGAGCTGATGGCGGAACGCCGCGACGGGACCGCCGAGGCCGTTCGCCAACACGAGCACTGGACCATCCCCATCGGAGAGGTAGCCCGCGAGCGGCGAGCCATCTCGACGGGTGAGCATCCAACGGCGCACCGCGTAATTCTACGCCCGACCGGTAACTATTTCTGAGCTTGCCCATCCGGGGGCGCAACCGCTACTGTCGCGGCGCCGTCACGCCCATCGGGCGGCCGGACTCCCTCTCCCCAGGAACGAACCGAGCCCATGTCGGACAACAAGCCCAAAATCGATCTCAAGGCGCGCCTCGGCAAGAAGACCGTGAGCACGCCGGCCGCAGCCTCCGTACCTCCGCCCGTCGGCGTCGCCCGGCCCCAGCAGCCACAGTATCAGCCTCAGCCGGCGGCCATGCCCCGTCCCTCGGGCGTTCCGACTCCCCCTGCCATTCAGCAGCAGCAGGCGGCGCAGCGCATCGATCCGACCAATCCCTACGCGTCGATGCCGCGGCAGTCAGCGCCGGTGGCCGCCAGGCCCACGGAAATCCGCGTCGATATGGAAGAGGTTCGCGCGGCGCAGCGCAGCGGTCGCGGCAAGGTGATGGCGCTCGCGCTCATCACCGCGGGCGTCGGCGGGTTCATCGGTTTCGCGTTCGGCGGCGGTGCCGAGCGCTCCAAGGGCGCCGACGCGGCCATCATCGGCGCTCAGGAGCTCCTGAAGGAAGTCAACGACTCCAACAAGCAGATCACCGAGCTCGCGGACACGCTGAAGGCTGCGCGCACCAAGCTCCTCAGCAAGGGAACGTACCCGCAAGAGGAGATCACGAAGCTCGGCGCGATCAACATCCCGCTCAAGAGCACGAGCCTCGCCGACAAGTCGATCGGCCGCTTCAAGCGCGAGACGCTGACCATGCTGATCGACTTCACGGCCGCCGTCGAAGAAGCGAACGATCAGAAGGAAGGTCTGCAGCGACTGCTCGG
>DASXWF010001518.1:0-3758 GCA_036503835.1 Polyangiaceae bacterium
CGGTGGTCACGGTGCATCACCTGGCGCCGCCGAGCGCGGATCTCGCCGCGCTCGCCGAACGTCCGCAGCCCCCGGACACGACTCGCGAACTCACGGCCGAGAAGAAGCGCTTGCGCGCCGCGGCCCCGGGCGCCGCACCCGAGTGGTTGCGCGCCGCGCGCGCCCTCGCCGACTGGCTCGAGCAACGCGTGGAACAGGGCACCGTCGAGCCGATCGAGCAGGCCGCCATCGCCCGCGTCTGGGCGGCGTTCTGCCTGGGAGGCGTGAGTGAATCGCAAATCCTGCGCGTCGCGCACCTCGTGCAGCGGGCGCACACCGCGATCCGAGAGACACCGCGAGGCAGCCTCGATCTGCAAGCCGCCTTTCACGCCGCGGCCGGCGTGCTCCACACCGGCCTGCCGAGCGCCATTCGCGCGCGGATGCCGTTCGAACGGGCGGTGGCCGTGATTCGCCGACTGCGCGAAGAAGGCGACGAGTGGACGGCCATCGTCGAGGGCACGACGGAGCTGCTCGGCTGGACGGACTACGCGCGCGTTCACGCGGCGAGCGCGATCCGCGCCGTGCTCGAGCGGAGCCGGTCGCCATGACCACACGCGCGGCCCCGACGGTCGCGTTCATGGGTCCGGCGGGCACGTTCTCGCACATCGCCACGCGCGCAGCCTTCCCCGACCATCCCACCCTGGAAACCCCGACGATTGCGGCCGTCATCGATCGCGTCGAGCAGGGCGCGGCGGAGTTCGGCGTCATTCCCATAGAAAATTCGACGGAGGGTGGCGTGAGCGCGACGCTCGACGCGCTCATGCAGGGTTCGGTGCACATTTCCGGCGAGCTCGTGATCGACGTGCCGCTCTGCCTGGTCGCGCGCCACGCCGATCGATCGCGCTTTCGCCGCGTTCTCTCGCATCCCCAGCCGCTCGCGCAGTGCCGGCGCTGGCTCGCGCGCGAGTTGCCGGTCGCGGTCCTGGTTTCGACCTCCTCGACCACCGTGGCCGCGGCCGAAGCCGCGCGCGATGACGAGGTCGCCGCGGTGACGAGCCATCTGGCCGCGGAGCTCCACCAGCTGCTCGTCGTGGCGGAGAACATTCAGGATCGTGCGGAGAACGCGACCCGTTTCGTGATCGTCGGCAAGACCGACGCGAAGCAGACCGGACGCGACAAGACGAGCCTCATGTTCTCGACGCCGCACGAGCGCGGCGCTCTCCGCCGCGCCCTCGGTGTGTTCGACGACGCGGGCATCAACCTGACGCGCATCGAGTCCCGACCGCGGGCCGAGAAGCGCTGGGAATACGTCTTCTTCGCCGACCTCGAAGGACACCGTGAAGACCCCCCCGTCGCGCACGCCCTCGAACGGCTGGCCGAGCTCTGCGGGGTGGTCCGGGTGTTCGGAAGCTATCCCCGGGCCGGCTGAGCGCGCGGCCGGCGCCCCGTGAAATCAACCGCGATTTCAGCGGGTTACATATGGCCATCGGCGCGCGCACGCCGGGGCGCTGGATCTCGGCGAAGAGCAGGGATACACCTATGTAGTCAAAAGTGGGCAGCGATCGAGCCGAAGGACTGGCAGCGGTCGAGAGCAGGGCGACCGAGAGCAGGACCCGAGAGAGCGGTTTTCGCGTACGTACGCGCATCGTTCCGGTGCTCCGCCAGGGAACACGCGAATTTCGGCTCGAGCGTCCCCTCCTCACGATCGGCCGCAGCACCACGTGTGACATCCATGTCCTGAGCGGTCTCGTCTCGCGGCAGCACGCGCGGGTCACCCTCACGCCGCTCGGGGTCTCAGTGGAGGATCTCGGCAGCCGCAACGGCGTGTACCTGAATTCGGAGCGAATCGTCGAGTCCGCCCTGATGAAGACGGGCGATCGTCTCGCCATCGGCGACGAGGTGCTCGTGCTCGGCGAGATCGAGGAGCCGGTTCCGGAAGACTCCGGCACGATGCCCGTCTCCCCGGCCGCCTACCCGCGGCGTGAGGCCGGGGTCGATGACGAAACCGGCATCGTCGCGACGCGCAGCGCCGACATCTTCTTGTCGCTGTCGCGCGCGGTCGACAAGGCCCTCGCGCTCGGACGCGGCGACGAAGCGGAGTACCTGCTCGGCACGCACCTCGAGGTAGCGCTCGCCGACGTGCTGGCCGGCCGCCACCTCCCCGCCGACATCGCGCGCACCGCGGCCGGCTACGCGGTGAAGCTCGCGGGCGCGACGAACAAGCCCGGCTGGCTCGATCACGCGGTCAGGCTCTACCGTGCGCTGGAGCTCGTGCTCCCGCTCGCCCTGGTCGACGAGATGTACGTCTTGCTGCGGCGCGTGCGCGGCATCGACATCGAGGAGCTCGGGCTCTACACGACGCAGCTCCGCGACCGCGCCGCGACGCTCGCGCCGGCAGAGCGCTTCGTGCTGCAACGGCTGATCGGGCTCGAGCGCCTCGCCGCCTGGCAGCGCGGGTCGCGTCTGTAGGGATCGCGCCCGGCGCGCCGCTCCGGTCGGCTACTTGGCGACGATCTCGACCAGCTCGACGTCGAAGACGAGCGGGGCGTCGGGCGGAATCGTCGGAGGGCTGCCCATCTTGCCGTAGGCCTTGTCCGACGGGATCGTGAGCTTGCGCTTGCCGCCCTTCTTCATACCGGCGACGCCCTCGTCCCAGCCCTTGATCACCATGCCCTGGCCGAGCACGAACTGGAACGGATCCCCTCGGTCGAGCGAGCTGTCGAACTTCGTGCCGTCGAGCAGCGTGCCCGTGTAGTGAACGCGAACGGTGTCGCCGGCGGCCGCGGCCGGGCCGGTGCCCACCTTCTTGTCTTCCTTGAGCAGCGTCGTCACGGCAGCACCCGACTTGGCCGGCGCAGCAGCGGCAGACACTGCGGGCGCCGCTTCCGGAGCGGCGGACGCCGTCGCGGTCGCCGTGGTCGCGGGATTCGACGGGGGTTCGGGCACGCGCTCCTGGCACGCGGCGAAGAGCGGGATCGCAAGCAACACACTTCGGGACTTCATCGGGCTTCTCTTCTACTCGAGCTTCGGCTCGTTCCAAAGACTTCGGGAGCCGTCTCAACACCGGACCCCGGAATTCCATTCCGGCAGGTGGAGTTTTTGCCGGGGCATGGCGCGCCGTTCGGGATGCTAAGCCTCCCGCATGAATCTCAAGCGCCTGGTCGCCTACTTCCTCCGGGGCTGCCTCGTGACCGCGCCACTCGGGCTCACGATTTACATCGTCTGGCTGGTGCTGAGCGCGGTCGATCGCATCCTGCCGTTCCAGATTCCGGGAATCGGCCTGGTCGTCACGGTCGGGCTCATCACGTTGATCGGGGTGCTCACCTCGAACGTCGTGGGCAGGTCGCTGCTCGACATGGCGGAATCGCTCCTGCACCGGCTCCCGCTCGTGAAGCTCGTCTACACCTCGATCAAGGATCTCGTGAGCGCATTCGTCGGCGACAAGAAGCGCTTCGACGTGCCCGCGGCGGTGACCCTCCCCGGCGGCGTCCGCCTGCTCGGCTTCGTCACGCGCGACGGTCTCGCCAACATCGGCATGCCCGATCACGTCGCGGTCTACATCCCGCAATCGTACAACTTCGCGGGCTACCTGCTGATCGTCCCGAGAGCGCAGGTCGAAGCGCTCGACCTCTCCGCGTCCGAGCTCATGACCTTCGTGGTCTCCGGCGGCGTCTCCGGCTTCGGCGTCGGCCAGAGCATCCTGCCGCCTCAACCAGCGGCCAGCGCCACCTGAGCTCCGCGTCGGAGTGACCGTGATCGTCGCGCAAGGTCCAGAGGGC
>DASXWF010001519.1:0-6889 GCA_036503835.1 Polyangiaceae bacterium
CGTACACGCGCCGGCTCTTGTGCGACAAGTTGCCGCGCAGCACCCAGGCAGGCGGAGGCTCCTGCGCGCCGGCCTCCGCGTAGAGCCGCGTGAGCAGGGTCGCCCGCGCTTCGAGCGGCAGCAAGAACAGCGGGTGGTCGCGGATCTCGATGTAGAGTCGCGCGTCCATTTCCTCGTCGGAGAGGTGGGCGTAGCTGCCGTCGTCGCTGCGCGTCGGGCGCCGCCCGCCGAAGCCGATCGCGCCGCGCAGGCGGGCCTGGTTCGGGAACACCCAGTGGAACCGGTAGAGCGCGCCGTCCTCCTTCTGCGAGTAGTCCTCGAGCGCGCGCATGATGCAGCCGGCGATGGTGCTCTTCGCGGAGCCGTTCGGACCGTGCAGCAGGATCAGCCGGTTCGGGCGACCCTCGCGCACGAAGTTCTCGAGCGCGCGATAGAGCTCCTGCTGGACGAGCTCCTGCCCGACGAGCGCCTCTCCCGCCGCCTCCGCTCGATCGAGGAACGGCAGGTCGAAGAGCTGAAAGCGCGTCTCCTCGCCCCAGGGCCGCTCGATGCTCTTTCGACCGTAGTAGTCGAACATGTCGCGCAAGTAGCGGCAGGCGTCGCGCGAATGGCGCAGCGGGTCGGTCGCGAAGAGCTCGAGGTACTCCCGGAACGAGAGCAGCCGCCGCTCCTGCTTGAAGTCACGTTCGACCTTCTGGGTGATGCGCGAAAGGTCGTCGAGGATGTTCCCCATGGAAAGCCGACCTTATTTCACGTCCACGGCCAGCGCGAGCTCTCGCTTCTCCATCAGGCAAGTTTCGTCCGTGCACACCGAGAAGGCGAACTGCCCCGTGACGTTCTTCTTCCCGGCGGAGTCGGGCACGAAGCCGACCAGCATGGTCAAGCGCTGCTGCTCGAGCTTCGCCTGATCCTTGCCGACGACGGCCTGCGGGAATTTCACGCCCGGGGCCTCCTTGGACTTGAACTTGTACGGGTACTGCTGGTTCACGTGGAAGGGCGGCTTCGCCTCGAGCACGATTTCCACCTTCCCTTCCTGACCCGAAGCGTAGGAGCCGCTCGGGCGGAAGGACAGGTCGAACTGGCCCTCGCTGTAGCGATCACTGCCCTGGGCTGCCGCGGCGGGCGCCTCGACGGTGGCCGAAGCCGGCTGCACGGCGGCGGGCTCGGTCTTCGGCGCGGGCTCGGCCGCGGCAGGAGCAGCGGTGCTCGGAGCGCGCGCGTCCGGCGGCGCGGGCGGCGCTTCGCGCTTGCAGGCGGTGGCCAGGAGGACCCCCGCCGTGAACGTGACGACGGCACGCAAAATGGGCTGCATGGTCCCCCAGATTTACCACATCCCCGGAAAGCTTCAGCGGGCGAGCAGGAGGAGCACGATGAGGGCGCCGAGAAACAGCGCGCCGCCCCCGACGATCAACAAAAGGACCATGCTCGGCCCGGCCTTGGGGACGCCGGCCGGCACGAGGTCGGCGCCCGCGAGCGTCGCGTGCGGCGCCGGGGAGAACGCGGGAACCGGGGCGTGGACCGCCGCGCCGGGCGCGGCGTCGAGCGCACCTGACTCGCCGAAGAACGCGTCGCTCGCGTCCGCTGGAGCCCGGGGAGCGCGGACTTCGAGCAACGCCGGCATACGCTCGGCGATGCGCGTCGCGATCTCGCCTTCGGGCACCTTGGCCCAGTGCGCGTGTCCCGCCTCGAGCCCATACGCCGCCGCGACCGCGTCGGCCAGCGCACCGGCGCTCGGCGTGCGCTGCGCCGCCATCTTCTTGAAGGACTGGTTCATCACGTGATCGAGCGTCGGGGGGACAGGGTGCTTCTGCCCCTTGCCCACCTCGCTCGGCGGCTTCGGCTCTTTCGTCAGGATCTCGAGCAGGATGCTGGGACCGTTGTTGCCGGCGAAGGGAACGCGTCCCGTCACGCACTCGTACGCGATCGCCGCGAGCGACCAGACGTCGGCGCGGTGGTCGAGCGTGTCGAGGCCCTGTGCCTGCTCGGGCGACATGTAGAACGGCGAGCCGATGGTCGTGCCGAGCACGGTGAGCTTCTTCGCCGACTCGCCCTTGTCCTTGACCGAGCCGAAGTCGAGGATCTTGACGATGTCGCCTTCGCGCGTCTGGCACAAAAACAGGTTGTCCGGCTTGAGATCGCGGTGCACGAGCTTCAGCGCGTGCGCCGCGTCCAGCGCGAGCGCCACCTGCGAGAGCATGCGCACGATGCGCGCGGGCGCGATCACGGCCTCGCGCTTGAGGGTGGCGCGCAGCTCCTCACCGTAGAGAAACTCCATCACGAGCGCGTAGGTGCCGTCGTGCGTGGGCTCGAAGGCCAGCACCTCCACGATGTGCGGGTGCGGCACCGCGCGCGAGACCTGGAATTCGCGCTTGAAGCGCTCGACGGCGACCTCGTCGCCCGCGACCTCGGCGTGCAGGATCTTGAGCGCGACGTTGCGCCGCTCGACCATGTCGAGCGCCTCGTAGACGCGCCCCATCCCGCCGTCGGCGACGACGCGGCGGATCTGATAGCGGTTGCAGAAGAGCTGCCCCACGCGGGCGTCCGACGCGTCGCCGAGCACCGGTACCTGCGTCGCGCTCGTGAGCTTCATCCCTTCGACGGGACAGAAGCCCGCGTCGTCCGGGTAGAGGCGCCCGCAGGATGCGCAGGCTTTCATGATCTATCCGTGCCCTCCGAGGTCGGGAACGTTCACGGGCCGCCCGAAGGGCTGTCGGCTTCCGGCGGCCTGCTCTCGGCGCGGAAGTAGAGGATCCGGTTGCAGCTCGGGCACTGACCGAAGTCCTCGGCGCGGAGCAGCTTCTGAAACAGCATCGGCTGCAGGCGGATGTGGCAGGCGCTGCAGGTGCCGTCGCGAGTCCAGGCGAGCGCCGTCCCGCGCCGCTTCCGGATCAGCTCGTAGCGGCGGTAAAGCTCGGGTTTGACGCGAGCGACCAGAGCCTGGCGCTCGGCCTGCTTGCGCGTGAGCTCCTCCCCGGAGTTGGCGAGCCGGTTGATCGAATCCGGCTCGCTCGTGCCGAGGTCGCCGGAGATCGTGCCGTGCTCGTTCGAGACCTGATCGACCTCGCCGCGCGCCTGGGAAATCAGAGCGTCGATGCGCTCGAGGTCGATCTCGCGATCGCGGTAGAGCTTGCGAAGCTCCTCGACCTCGCGCTGGGCGGCGTTCGCCTCGCGTTCGGTCCGGCAGCGGGCGAGCTTCTCGCGCGAACGCTCGACCTGGATGCCCATCTGGCGAAGCTCGCCGACGAGGTCGCCGCGAGTGCGCTCCATCTCGTCGATGCTCTGCTTCCCGCGCGAGAGACGTTCCTCGAGGCTCTTCGCGTGCGCCTTCTTGTCGTTGAGGACCTTCTGTTCCTGGTTGTGGCGTTCGGTGAGGTCTCGTAGCTCGGCGTCGAGAACAGCCAGACTTTCGAGCGCCTCAATCTCCAACTTCATCGTCACTTAAGCTTGGCTCCTTCGATAGCTCTACACACGGCTGGTCCGCACGGCCAGGTGGGCCCACCCGGGTTCGAACCGGGAACGGCCCGGTTATGAGCCGGGGGCTCTGACCGATTGAGCTATGGGCCCGGCGAACGCTACCCGAAACGGTCCCCCCTCGCAAACACCCACCGTCGCGACAAACCCCACTTCACAGCCCGCGGGGCTGGGGCCCCGCGGGCCGCGGGACCGAGCCCCGCGGGCCACGGGACCGAGCCCCGCAGGCCGACCGGACAAGCCCCGTGGGTCAATTGGACCAAGCCCGCGCGGGCCTTCGGGAGCGAGCCCCGCGGGCCTTCGGACCAAGCCCCGCAGGCGACCATAAGCGCTTTCCGAGCTGGACTGCCGGTCACTGCGCCGGCCTGCGGCGGCTACCCCCTATCCGTGTTAGGACGATTGTTTCCACGATGGATTTTCTGGTCGTACGGGGTGCCGCCCAGCACAACCTGAGGGATGTGAGCTGTGAGCTCCCGAGGAACCGCTTGGTGGTCATCACCGGACCGAGCGGGTCGGGCAAGTCGTCGCTCGCCTTCGATACGATCTACGCCGAGGGCCAGCGCCGCTACGTGGAGTCGCTCTCGGCCTACGCGCGCCAGTTCCTCGACCAGCTCCCGAAGCCCAAAGTCGAGAGCATCGAAGGACTGAGCCCCGCCATCGCCATCGAGCAAAAGGGGCTCGGCAAGAGCCCGCGCTCGACGGTCGGGACGGTGACGGAGATCGCGGACTACCTGCGCTTGCTCTTCGCGCGCGTCGGCGTCCCGCATTGCCCCAAGTCGGGCAAAGTGCTGCGCGCCTACACGGTGCAGGAGATTGTCGATGCAATTCTCGCGCGTGGCGAGAACGCCCGTGTGGCCCTGCTCGCGCCGCTCGCACGGCGCCAGAAGGGTGACCTGGCGGACGAGCTGGACCGGCTGCGCCGCGACGGCTTCGTGCGGGCGCGCCTCGACGGCACGCAGGTGGATCTCGGCGATACGATTCCGATCGACGCCGCCAAAGCCCACGATCTCGACGTGGTGGTGGACCGCATCGTCGTGCGGGAAGGCGTCAAGGGCAGGCTCACCGACTCGGTCGAGCTGGCGCTGAAGCTCGGCGGCGGAACGCTGCTCGTGGACGCAATGGACGAGAGCGAGCCGCTCGTGATGAGCGAGCGGCTCGTCAGCTGGGAATTCGGGATCACCCTCCCTCCGCTCGAGCCGCGCCTTTTCTCGTTCAATAGCCCGCACGGCGCCTGCCCCACCTGCGACGGGCTCGGGGTGCGCTCGACCGTGGACGTCGGCCGCATCGTGCCGGACCCCGGACGCTCGCTGCGCGAGGGCGCCGTCCTGGCGTTCGGACGGCGCGGCTCGGTCGCGACGGCCACGGAGGTCGCCGCCGTGGTCGAGTCGTTGCGAGTCGATCCGGACGTATCCTGGGGTGAGCTGCCCGAGGAGCACCGCAACGCCATCCTCTACGGCAGCCCCGCGCCGAAGGGGAAACGGCGCGGGCGCGAGACGGGCTACGAGGGCATCGTGCCGCGCTTGCAGCGCATGCTCGACTCCGGCGAAGCCGAGGACATCGACGAGGAGGACGCGGACGAGGGCGCGATTCGTCTGGAGGACCTCGGCCGTTTCGTCGTGACGCGGACCTGCCCCGCCTGCAACGGCGTCAGACTGCGGCCGGAAGCGCTCGCCGTCCGCGTCGGGAACAAGACCATCGCCGAGCTCAGCGCGATGCCGCTCCGCACGCTCAAGCAGTTCCTCGGCGAGCTCATGAAGGATCCGGCGCTCAGCGGCCGGGACGCGGCGATCGCGTTGCCGCTCTTGCGCGCGGTGATCGAGCGCCTGCACTTCCTGCTCGAAATCGGCCTCGACTATCTCTCGCTCGACCGGGCGGCGCACTCGCTCTCCGGGGGCGAGGGGCAGCGCATTCGTCTGGCGACGCAGATCGGCGCCTCGCTGGTCGGCGTGCTCTACGTGCTCGACGAGCCGAGCATCGGACTGCACGCGCGCGACAACGAGCGCCTGCTCTCGGCGCTCCGGCGCCTGGTGAACAAGGGCAACAGCGTGCTCGTCGTCGAGCACGACCGCGACGCCATCCTCGCCGCCGACTACGTGCTGGACATGGGACCCGGCGCCGGCTTGCACGGCGGGCGCATCGTCGCCTCGGGCACGCCCGACGAGCTGATGCGCTCGCCGGAGTCCGTGACGGGACCCTACCTCTCCGGCGAGCGGCGCTTGCCGGTACCGAGCGTGCGCCGTGAACCGAAGGACGGCGCGCTGCGCATCGTCGGCGCGCGCGCGCACAACCTGCGCAACATCACGGTGGAGATTCCGCTCGGGCTCGTCACGGCGGTGACGGGGGTGAGCGGCTCCGGCAAGAGCAGCCTGATCGTCGATACCCTGCAGAGCGCCGCGCGCGCGGAGCTCTACGGCGCGACCGGGTGGGTCGGACCGTGCGACCGCATCGAGGGACTCGAGCACATCGATAAGGTGATCAGCATCGAGCAGACGCCGATCGGCCGGACCCCGCGTTCGAATCCCGCCACTTACACGGGCGTGTTCACGCACCTGCGCGAGCTCTACGCCGGGCTCTCCGACGCCCGCGCGCGCGGCTACAAGCCGGGCCGATTCTCGTTCAACGTGCGCGGCGGCCGCTGCGAGGCCTGCCAGGGCGACGGCGTGCTGCGCGTGGCCATGCACTTTCTGCCCGACGTCTACGTCACGTGCGACGCCTGCGGAGGCAAGCGCTACAACCGCGAGACGCTGGAGGTCTGCTACCGCGGGCTGTCGATCGCGGACGCGCTCGAGCTCACCGTGGACTCCGCGTCGGAGCTGTTCGAGTCCATCCCGCGCATCCGGCAGAAACTGCTCGCGCTGCGTCAAGTGGGCCTCGGCTACATCCAGCTCGGTCAGGCGGCGACGACGCTTTCCGGCGGCGAGGCCCAGCGCGTCAAGCTCGCGACGGAGCTCGCGCGCAAGGCCACCGGGCGCACCCTCTACGTGCTCGACGAGCCGACCACGGGTCTGCACTTCTCCGACATCGAGCTGCTCACGCATGCCCTCCTCGGGCTGCGCGACGCGGGCAACACGGTGCTCTTCATCGAGCACAACACCGACCTCATCGCGTGCGCCGATTGGGTGATCGATCTGGGACCGGAAGGCGGCGAGCACGGCGGGTACGTCGTCGCGCAGGGCCCGCCGGAGACCGTCGCGGCCTGCCCGGAGAGCCACACGGGCCGTTATCTAGCGGCTTCGCTGGCGGCCGAGCGGACCAAGTCATCGCCGCCCTCACCGGGCACGCCCGTGGCGGGCGCACCCGCGGCGGGGACGCGGGCCTCGGCGACGAGCGGCCTGCGCGCCGCGACACGCGAGCCGCGGCGCCGCGCGCGCTGAGTCGGACCGTCGCCGAACCCGGCGCGGCGTTCTAGCCGAAGTCC
>DASXWF010001520.1:0-7392 GCA_036503835.1 Polyangiaceae bacterium
ATCCACGCGGGCGCAGAGCCGAACGACAAGGCGTTCCAGCACGAGTGGCGCCGTGCGCACGACCTCGCGAAGCAGCTGCTCGGCGAGTCCTTCCGGTTCCCCTGCTACGGCGAGTTGTCTTTTGGCGCGATCATCGGCAAGGCGACGATCACCGGCATCATCCCGCCGCGGCTCAAGCGCGCCGACAAGCCGCCCGAGCTCATCCGCGACGCGACGACGCCCGCCCCGGTCCCCTGGCACTTCCCCGAGCAGTACGGGTTCAAGCTCGAGAACGCTCGTCGCCTCGAGAAGCCCGTCCTCTGCCGCGGCTACCAGGGCTTTTGGAACGTCCCTGCTGACGTGCTCTCTGAGCTCGAGAGGGTGGCGTGAGCAACCGCACCCTCCTCCTCGTCTTCCTGGCGTACGCGGCTCTCGTTGCCGGCATCGTCGAGCACTGTGTCCCTGACCTGGTGAATACACCGACACCGGTACCGAGCTCTTCGGGTGAGAGCTTCGGGAAGCCGGCTCGATTGGGGGACGGATGAACCGGGGCCTCGTGATCGATCTGTTCGCGGGCGGGGGCGGCGCGAGCACGGGCGTCGAGGCTGCTCTCGGGTGCCCGGTCGACGTCGCCATCAACCACAGTCGCCTGGCCATCAAGGTGCACACGGCGAACCACGGGAAGACGAAGCACTACCGCTCGAACCTCCGCAAGGTGAAGCCGCTCGAGGTCACGGAGGGCCGGCCGGTGTTCATGATCTGGGCGTCGCCCGACTGCCGAGATCACTCGAACGCGAAGGGCAGCAAGCCGCGGAAGCGCAAGATCAGGGCGCTCCCGTGGGTCGTGGTGCGGTGGGTGCGCGCGTGCCTGCCTCAGCTGGTCGTGGTCGAGAACGTGCCCGAGTTCACCGGCTGGGGTCCGCTCGACGAGCACGGCAAGCGCATCCCCGCGCGCAAGGGCGAGTTCTTCCGCCGCTGGTGCCGGCAGCTCACGCGCTACGGCTACAGGCTCGAGTGGCGGATCCTCGACGCCTCCGAGCACGGAGCGCCCACCCGGCGCCGCCGGTTCTTCCTGGTCGCGCGCCGCGACGGCGTACCGATCGCGTGGCCCGAGAAGACCCACGGCCCCGGCCGTGCGTACGCCTTCCGCACCGCGGCGGAGTGCATTGACTGGAACCTCCCCTGCCGAAGCATCTTCGGCCGAAAGAAGCCGCTCGCCCCCAAGACGCTTTGGCGGATCGCCCAAGGCCTCCGCCGCTTCGTCTTCGAGAACCCTCGCCCGTTCATCCTGAAGGTGAATCACGGGCGGTGGGAGCCGCGGCACGAGTCGCTCGAGCAGCCGCTCTCGACGGTCACAGCGACCCGCCGCGGTCACGCGCTCGTGGTGCCCACGCTTCAGCAAAGCGGCTACGGGGAGCGTGAGGGGCAGCGTGCGCGCGCGCTCGACCTCGACGCCCCCCTAGGGACCGTCGTTGCGACTGGTCAGAAGCACGCGCTCGTGAGCGCCTTCCTGGCCCGCTACTTCGGGGACCCGCAGCGCTCCGACGGCGGCGGCGGAGTCGTCACGGGCGCAGAACTCAGCGAGCCCATCCCGACGATCACCGCTCGCGATCACCACGCCTTCGCGGCCGTCTCGCTCGCGAAGTTCAACGGCAACGCCGAGAACGGGCACCCCGGCTGCGCACCCCTCGACGAGCCGATGCACACCATCACGGCCGGCGGTGGCCGCGGCGGCGGGCACATTGCCGAGGTCCGAGCGTTCCTCACGGCCTACTACGGGAACGACGGCACGGGTGGGCAGCAGCTCCTCGAGCCCTTGCGGACGATCACCGCGACGGCGCGCCTCGGGCTCGTCACGGTCGAAGGCGTCGACTTCCAGATCACGGACATCGGCCTGCGCATGCTTCAGCCGCACGAGCTCTTGCGCGCGCAGTTCGGGCGCTTCGCCGCCGGCTACGACCTGAGCGCGGCGAAGACGAAGGCGAAGAAGATCTGGTTGATCGGGAACAGCGTCCCGCCCGAGCTCGCCGAGCAGGTCGTGAGAGCGAACCTCCCTGAGGCGGAAGCGAGGGCGGCGTGACCGCTCTCCGTGAAAAGCGCCCGCGCGGCAGCGAGTGGGTCGAATGCCGTGACCCCTACCGAGGCACCGAGGCCGCAACCGAACCTTCACGCCTTGCCTGCTCGACGTGGACCGATGGCCTCGTGCTCGTCGTCTCGGCCCTCGAGCTCGCGGAGCTCCCGGACGGCTCGGGGCGCGCGGGCGAGCAGTGGCACATCAGCATCTCTCGGGGAGGCGGGAAGCGAGCCAAGCCCCACGACGTTCGCCGCGCGCTTCGAGCGTTCGGGATGGTGAGCGCGGAAGAGGACAATCACGAGCCCGGGTCGGCGCGCAACTTCTGGATGCCGGTCGACCCCGCTGCTCGCGTCGATTGTGAGTGCAAGACGGACGAAGACCAGATCGTTACCGACGGACACCGCTGGTCGAATCCGAAGGACCCGGCGGAGTGCCGCGGGTGTCAGTTCGAGAGGCTGCTCGGGAAGCCGTGCCCTCTGCATAGGTCGGCCGAGGAGAAACGAGCATGAAGACGAAGCGCGTTGGTATCGAAAAGGGACTCGCGGAGAAACTCGAACTCTTCGACCCGCAGGGACGCCCCGTCGAGAACCCGACCGTTGCCCAGTTCCGAGAGGCCATTGTCCAAGTGGCGAAGCAGAGCGGCTCGAACACGCTTCAGATGACCGTGCACGGCATCTACATCGCCATTCTCATGGCTGGTGATGACGAGGTGCCGGACTCGCTGTCGCTCGACTACGCGAACGGCCTCGTCTCCCTCGCTGAGGAATTCCTCAAGATCGCGAAAGAGGGCAAGGCAAAGCTCATCATGAGCTCGCGGGGAGGCTCCGCGTGAGGCTCATCGTAACGGCCGCGCAGGTCGCAGCGTTCGTGTCTCGGTACACCGCGCCGATTCTCGACAAGCTCGAGAGCAACGTGCTCGAGGGGCAGTTTCCAGGCTCGCGCGCCCTCGCGCTCAAGTACGGCTTCACCCACCAAGAAGTAGTCGACGTCATCAAGGCGCACGGTGACGAGCTCGCCGCGAAGCTCTGCGAGCACGCGAACCAATACTGCCGCTCGCTCTCCGCGCTTTCGTTCCTCGCAAGCGCCCTCGCCTACCGGAGCGTCGACCCGACCCGAATCGCGGCCGAGGTCCGCAGAGCACTCGGGACAGAGACTCAGACGATCGATGAAGACGAAGACGAGGTCTTTCTAGACCTCGGAGGAGAGATCTAGTGTCTGCAACGAACAGAGGCGCCGAGCGCGTCGAGGACGACGACTACCCCACGCCGGCCTGGTGCACCCACCGGCTGCTCGAGGCGCTGAACCCGCTTCCGATCGGACTTAAGCGCTGGCACGAGGTCACCGCGGGCGACGGGGCGATCATCCGGGCCGTCCAAGACTTCGGCTTCCGCCCCAGCGAGTGGGCCGCCACCGACATCCGCCCGCATCGCGCGGCGCTGAACGACCTCAGCCCGGACATCATCCCGCCTGCCCTGCTCCGCGCCGGCACGGACTACCTCACAGCTCCGCCGCTGGACGCCGACTTCATCATCACGAACCCCCCGTTTTCGATCGCTGAGGCCGTGATCAAAAGGGCGCTCAAAGAGGCGCCGTGGGTGGCCGTGCTCCTCCGCACGAACTTCAAGGGCGGCCCGCGCGCCCCCTGGCTCCGGACGGAGATGCCCGACGACTACCAGCTACCCGATCGACCGAGCTTCATCGCCTCCTACAAGTGCAAGCCTCGCGACCAGCACGACAAGGGGTGCGGCTGGGAAAAGAAGACACCGATCGGCGCGCCCATCATCAGCGCTTGCCCCGAGTGCGGTCGCAAGGTGCAGCGGTCGACGTCGGATTCGGCGGAGTACTCGTGGTTCCTGTGGACGCCCGAGCGCGGGCGGAGCGTCGGGCAGTCACGAATCCTGCTGAGCACACCGGCAGAGGCTCGCAAGGTGATCAGGGAGGCGGCTTGAGCGAAGGCTCCCTCTCCCAAGTCCTCTCCGGTGAGGCCGCCTGGTGCGTGCTTCACGGCGACGCCTTCTCTCGCCTGCTCGAGCTACCGGAGAACTCTTGCGACTCTGGAGTGATCGACCCGCCCGCGGGCATCGGCTTCATGGGTCGAGATTGGGACGGAGCGAAAGGCGGGATGCGGGAGTGGATCAACTGGCTCGCGTGCATCCTCGATCGAACGTATCGCGCGCTGAAGCCCGGTGCTCACGCGCTCATCTGGGCTTTGCCTCGCACCTCGCACTGGACGGGGATGGCGATCGAATACGCGGGGTTCGAGGTGCGCGGGAAGATCGAACACTGGTTTGGCGAGGGCTACCCAAAGAATCGCCAAACGCAGCTGAAGCCGGCGCACGAGGACTGGTACCTCGTCCGCAAGCCGCTCGAGAGCGGCCTCACGATAGAGGCGAACGTCGCGAAGTGGGGCACGGGCGCGATCAATATCGACGCGTGCAGGCTGAGCGGCGTGAAGGACGTTCCCGCGTCGGCTGGGACGCGGAACCTGAAGGACCTGAATTGCGGCTGGGGCCTAGGCGTCGCCGCCGACAGAGACGGCATGGACCCCAACGTGGGCCGTTGGCCCCCCGATGTCGTCCTGACGCACTCCCTCGGCTGTCGTCGCCTTGGAACGGTCGACGTCGCAGCGAACCCGACTTGGGACACGCCGAACCGCAAGCCCGCGTCGATCATGGGCACGGAGATGCCGAGGGTCTCGGGTACGCGGCACGCCAACGGCCGCAACGGCGAAGCCTCCGCCGATCGTCGCTACGCCGATCGCGGCTCTTCGAACTTCTCTCCGCTCCCTGGCGCTCGTCGTGACACTGAGACCGTGGAGCAATGGGAGTGTGTTGAAGGGTGCCCGGTGCTCGAGCTCGGGAGGCAGAGCGGCGACTGTCACCAAGGCGGCAACATCCGACCCGATCGCGCAGGCGCGGCGGAGCGCGTCAATGGCGTCTACGGCGACGACTCGCGCCCGCGCGGGCAGTGGCAGGCGTACCCCGGCGAAGGAAGCGCCGCCCGATACTTCCCCCAATTCCAACACGACCCCGAGCTCGACGACGTCGACCGGTTCTACTACGCCGCCAAGCCCGCGCGCGCCGAACGCGATGCTGGCCTACAGCACTTCCGCACGCTGAAGGACTCCGAGGGTGGCGCTCGAAACACCCACCCGACGGTGAAGGGCCAAGAGTTCCTTCGCTGGGGCACGCGGCTTGTCACCCCTCTCCGCTCACCGAACCGTCTCCCCAGCATCGTCCTGACCCCGTTCGGCGGCTCTGGCTCCGAGGGCATGGCCGCTATCACCGAGGGCTTCCGCTTCATCGGAATTGAGCTGCTCGACACCGACGAAGAGCCTCACGTCTCGATCGCGAGAGCACGGATTCACCACGTCGAGGGGAGAGAGTTCGTCCCGAGACCGAGCCTTCGAGCGGCTGCGCCCCCGTGTCGTTGTTCTCCTTCGGAGGTGAGAATGGCTGAGAGCCTGTCACAGGAGGATCGCGCAGGAGCCGACCCGTGCGGAACTTTGTGTACAGGTGCGCGCGCGCAGGTGGGGCCGCGTTGCGGCAGGTGCGGGAGCGCCAGCGACCTAGTCAGGAACCGATCCAAGCCTGGTGGCTACGACCACCTTTGCAAGGCCTGCAAGGCAAAGCATTGGCGAGACAAGCGATCGACTGGTGGGGCAACCCCCCGCGAGGCCGGTATCCCAAGGCGCATCTACTTCGCTTGGCGCGCCATGGTCCGGCGTTGCCACGACAGTCGGGTTGCAGAGTTTCGCTACTACGGGGCACGTGGCATCAAGGTCTGTGACCGGTGGCGCCGGTCGTGCAAGGCGTTCATTGAGGACATGGGCGAACGGCCGTCGCCCACCCACACGGTCGAGCGCGTCAACAACGACGGCAACTATGAGCCCGGCAACTGCGTATGGGCGACGAAGCAGGAGCAGGCGCGCAATAGGCGCACAAGTCGCTTGTTCACCCTCGGAGACCTTTCGCTGTGCGAATCGGAGTGGTGCCGCCGACTTGGCATGAGGCCGGGCGGAGTCGCGAGGCGCATCGATCACGGCTGGCCGCTCGAGCGCGCCCTCACTCAGCTCGGAGGCTCGAATGCCTGAGCGCACGACCCTCCGAATCCTCGTGGTCGGATGCCGGAACTGGCCGAACGCCGAGCAGGTACGCCGCGAGCTGCAAAAAGCTTGGGGCGACCACGGTCGCATCGTTCGCGCGGTCGACGTCACGGTCATCGTTCCCAACAATGGCACCGGGGCCACCGAGCACGCGAAGGCCTGGGCTCGTGAGGTCGGAGCAACGATCGAAGAGCACGAGACCAACTGGGGCGAGAAGAGCTCGAGCGCCATGCCCTGGGACATGAAGAACGATCCCATGGTTCGCTCTGGTGCTCACGTTTGCGTGGCGTTCTGGAGTGGCAACACCTTCAGAAGCGGGACCCTCGACTGCATGAGACTCGCGGCGAGGCGCGGGATTCCGATGGTGGTCATCCCGAAGCGGTCGAACAAGTCGCTGCCGAAGGAGGACGCGAATGCCTGACTTCGGCGCTGCTCTCAAAGAGGCTCGCCAAGCAAAGGCGAAAGCCCTCCCCCTTCCTGGTGTGTGCACGGATTGTCGAGCTCCGATGAACGGGGTTCGAGGGGCACGGTTCCTTTGCAAGTGGTGTGTCAGATGGCGGGCGATCGACGCCCGCGCTGCGAGGTGTGTGTGACGCTCTCGAACCTCCGAAACACGGTCAGCCAGGAGAAGTTCGCCTTCGCGCGCAAGCTGCGGTCTCGCCCGACTCGCGCCGAGCGGCTGCTCTGGGAGGCAATTCGGAAGGACGTGCTCGGCTACCGCTTCCGGCGGCAGCACGTGATCCGCGGCTACATCGTGGACTTCTGGTGCCCCAGCGCGGCCGTCGCCGTCGAAGTGGACGGCGGCTACCACGAGACGCCCGAGCAGCGCGCGAGGGATGCCAACCGCGACAAGGCCATGCGCGGGCTCGGGATTCGTGTCCTGCGCGTCTCGAACGCCCAAGTCGAGCACGAGCTGGATCACGTGCTGCTGCGCCTGCGGGCGCTTCTGGAGGCCGGATGACCTGGTCACGATTCGACGACGCCGCCCCCAAGCACCCGAAGTCCCAGGCCGCTGGGAACGAGGCATGGGCGCTCTGGGCGGCGGCCGTCATGTACTGCAATCGCTTTCACACCGACGGCTACGTCACGTTGGCCTCCCTGGCCTCGGAGTGCCTCCCCGAGCCCATCAGCCTGGCGAAGGCCCGGAAGCTCGCAGAGCGGCTCTGCGGCGCGCGCGTGCGCGAGGACGGCGGTGGGCTCTTCGAGAACGCGGGCAAGGATCGCTTCCGCGTCC
>DASXWF010001521.1:0-7210 GCA_036503835.1 Polyangiaceae bacterium
CTCGGTGGGCTCGTGGGAGCCGCTCTCTTTCACGTCGGGCGCTGGGCGTACTCGCGCCGACGCTCTCGCTCGGGAGCGGTCGCATTCGCCGAGCAGCTGCCGGGCTCGGTGATCGAGGAGCTCGGGGTGATCGGCGATCGCGACCGGCGGTTCCGAGTGAGCAACGCCTCGAAGTTCCCCGGCGGCCACACTGCTTAGTGCAGGTCGAGCTTCAGCACCGAGAAGAACACAACGTGTCCGCACTTCTCGCAGGTCACGTCCACGAGCGGCGTCAGACCGCTGCTGAAGCTTCCGTCCCGCTCGTAGTTCACGAGCGCGTGGGCCTCCGTGCTGACGAGGTGCTGGCCCTCGCTGCCGCAAACAGTGCACTTGAACTTGGGAAGCCCCTGAATGAATCGGTCGAGTTTCTCTTGGCTGATGCGCATGGCGCCAGAGGCTACCTCCCCTCATTCGGCACCCGTAGCTGCGCGCCCATTCAGGAGGCCGCGTAGATGCTCGCCGTCGCTCCCCCGTACCGCAACCCATTCGGCTACGTGCTCGCGGGCGGCATTGTCGCCGTGATCGTGATCGGCGGGAGCCTCATCATCGCCGCGATCAAAGCTCAGGATTACCTCCCTGGTAAGCCGGGCGAGAAGGGACGGGGCTCTTGAGCGCTCGTCACTCTTCTCCCGCGTGGCCTCTGCCCGTTGAAGAAGTGTCCACACCTGCGCGCGCGAAGGCTCTGCCTCGCCAGCGGTTGCACCAGCGTCCCGATCCTGATCTCGAAGGTCTCTCACCGAAGGAGCGGGAGCTACGCAAGCTTTGGGCCAAGGTCGAGATGATGACGCTGTTCAAGCGTTGGCAGGTGGCGCTCGGCTTCGTGCTCTCCAACCGTCAGATCGCCCAGCGCTGGCTCGGTGACCGCCAGAAGGAAGGCACCATCCGGTGCTGGCGCGACACCGAGGACACTGATCGCGCGCCGCGCGCAGATGACCTCGATCGCCTCGAAAAGCTCGTCATCAAAGCAGAGGGCGAGGCCGCGCGATGACCGCGTTTCGTTTGCCCGAGGGTGCGCGCACGCATGGCGTTCCTGTCCTGCTACGCAAGTGTCGCCATGGCCTGGGGGCCGATCATCTGAACGCGTGCGCCTCTCGCGCACGCATGTCGCTCTTGCTGCTCACCGTCTGCGCAGTGCTGCTCACCCTTGCGGGTGATGGCACTGAACAGCGCAAGATTCTCGGCGCTTCCGCCCTGGCCCAATTGGTAGGGCACCGGCCTCAGTCGGAGGTTACGGGTTCGAGTCCCGTGGGCGGTCGCGCCGGGATTCAAGACTCCAATTCGGAGGGCCGACGCCATGCGGCATCGCGGCTAAAGACCGCGGCGGTGGGAGCCACCGCAAGCCACCAACCCCACCAATCGTTCCAGCTACTACCCTCGGCGCTGCATAGGGCAGACGACCACCTTCCCACCATTATCCGGGAAGCCGTCTCAGGCGCGTGCGATCGATCCGGTTCGAATCCGGTCCGAGGGGCTACCCCATACACGGGTGAAAGCGCTGCGCCTGGCAGCGTCGACGCGAGCGCTCGCGTTGAAACGAGCGGTACCGCAGTCCCGGCCGATCACCGGGCGGTCTTCGAAAACCTGCGAGACCAGGCATCCAACTCCCAATTCGCGAAGGGGAGCCTAGAGCGGGCGAGTACCGCTCGAAGCGTTGATCCGGAGCGATCGTGCGACGGCACTGGCGGCGTCGTGCGAGGGGCGAGGGCAAGTCGGAGCCGAGCGAGCTTCACGTCCCTGGGCGTGCGGCGCCTGAGCTCAGGTTCGGACGTGGTGCGCCCTACCGCCTGGCGCGATCGGATAACGACCTTCGGGGCACGAGCCGATCGCGATGGCGAAGGTGGGAAGACACCTGAACTGGTGCGGTCGGATTCGCACTCGGAGAACGCCGGCAAGCTCGCGCGAGCGAGCGACCGAACCGCGACCCAAACCACCCGTTGGGTGGGTGCAAGTCGAAGGCGCGACCGCGGAGAGAGTTCCGCATCCACACCCGCGTGAGGCTCGCCATGCACGAACGTTCCCAAGCCAAAACGGAAACCCTCACGCGCACGGACCGTCTGCTCGTGGGCTCGCTACTGCTGCTCTCGATCGGATCGGCCACGATGTGCGCAAAGGGGTCGGTCGAGTCCTTCCGAGGCGCACGCCCGATTCGCGCCGAGCCCGCACCCACCCCGAAGCCCACCGCGAACCCCTGCGCGTCCGTTGCTCGTCGGGGTGAGCCGTGAACGAGATGGCCGCCTTCGTCGCGGTGTTCTCGTTCGCGCTGCTCTTGACGGTGCCGCGCACGAAGACGCGTCGGCGGCTCTCGAGCCCGCCTGGTGACCGGACCGGGGAATGGGCCGCGCTGCGAGCCGCTGGGGGGGGGTCTCGCTGATGTCGAGCCTCGCCCTCTACGTGCTCTCGCTCCTGCTCGTCATCGCCCCGCCGGGCAAGCTCCCCGAGCGGGAGACCCGCGACGCCGGCGCCGCTCGCTACGAGGTAGCCGCCCAGTCGATCGCTGACGCCGCTCACTTCCACGCCGCGCTCTGGCCGCAGGGCCCCGTCGACCTCGCTCGGGTCATGGTGACCCAAGCCTACTGGTCGACCGGCTTCCAGGTTGAGATCCAGAACTGCGGCAAGCGCGGCCCCGCGGGCGAGGTCTCGCTCGCCGACGTTCAGATTCGAACCCTGCGCGCGGCCGTCCCCTGGGAGCTCGCCCGGAAGCCTGAGGCCGAGCTCGTCTCGTACGTCTGCGGCACTGGCTACACGGAGACCCGTCGCTCGTTCGAGGTGATGGCGGTGCTGCTCGGGCGGGCGCGCGCGCACGCGGCGCGTAGCTGCCCGGCGAAGCGCTACCCGCAGCCGATCGAACAGAGCATGTTCGCGATCTACGCGACCGGGCACGAATGCGTCTCGACGAACTTCGACTGGTGCCCGGAGTGCAAGCGGATGGGCACGCTCGGGAGGCTCAGGGCGCGGACGTTCACGGCGTTCCCTGATTGGTACACCGCGCCCAAGGTGCAGGAGCCGGCATCGTGAAGTGGCGACCTACAACCGACGCCTTTCTCTGCGGCTGGGGAGCCTGTGCCGCAGTCACATCGCTCATGCAGGACGCGCTCGGCAAGGAGCGCTACCTGAAAGCCGTTTCCGAGCGATGGGTCGACGGCATCTACACGGTGCCGCTTGCGGCGGCTGCCCTGGTGTGCGCGGTTCTCGGTCTCTTCTTCGCGAGGAAGAGCGAGGTGTCACGGTGAGCAAGCCCCAAGAGCTCATCCCCTGGATCGCCTACCTTCGATCAGACCCTTCGAAGCAGGCTGTGATCCCCCACGCCGAGCACCTTCGAGAGGCTCGAGAGAAGGCGCCGAACACCCTCCGCTCCGCTCTCCGGAGCAAGGTGAAGGACAGCGACGTCGACGTCGGGATCGTCTGCGAGGGCGAGAAGGTCGACGCGGCTAAGGCGCGCATCCTCGCTCAGGCCATGGGGGCGAGCGCGTGAAGGCTCTCCGCGCTTCGGACATTGCCGACGAGCTCGGCGTCTCGCGGTCTCGTGCCTACGAGATCATCCGGGAGTGCGCCCACGTCCAGAGCGGCAGGAGCATTCGCGTTTCCCGGGAGTCCTTCACGCGCTGGGTACAAGCGCATACGGTGCCAGCATGTCGAGACTCTACAAGCGCGGTGGTATCTGGTGGTTTCAGTTCCTCGGCAAACGCCGTAGCACCTACTGCTCGGACAAGGTTGCCGCTTCACTTGTCGCTCGTGACATCGAGCGACGAACCGTCGATCCAACCTATCGTCCCCCGAACCACACCACGCTCGCCAAAGCGCTCCGCGGCTACGTCGCCCAGCAGACCGAACGCGAGAAGGCGCACGGCACCTTGAAGATGTACGAGCGCCACATCCGCCACATCGCCAGGCTGCTCGGCGGCGCGACGCTGCTCGCCTCGATCGGCGCGAAGGAGATCGACGGTTACGTCTCGACGCGGCTCGAGGAGGGCGCGGCGCGGAGCTCGGTCGGGAAGGAGCTCTCGACGATCAGGGGCACCCTGAAGCGCGCGCGCCGGCACGGCGAGTATCCGTTGGCACTGGATGAGGTCATGCCGTCGGGGTTCGCGCTCGACTACACCCCCGGCACCCGCCACCTCCGGGAGGCGGAGATGCGGCGCCTGCTCTCTGCCCTGCCACCGGCGCGCCGCGCCGTCGTGGCCTTCATCGTGGCGACCGGGGCCGACTGGAACAGCGTCGAGCGGGCGACCCGTACCGACGTGAACCTGCGCGCCGGCACCGTCAGGGTCCGCGGCTCCAAGACCAGCCACCGCTCCCGCACGGTGCCGATCCTGGCCCCCTTCGCGGACCTCGCCCGGTACGCGGCAGCGCGCATGCCCTTCGAGCCCTGGGGCAACGTCCGGCGCGACCTGGAAGTGGCCTGCCGCCGCGCCAAGGTGCCCCGTGTGACGCCGCGGGACCTCCGCCGCACCCACGGCAGCATCCTGCGCCAGAAGGGCGTGGAGCCCCACCTGATCGGCAAGATGCTCGGGCACGCCGACTCCCGCATGGTCGAGCGCGTCTACGGCCAGATCCCGGCCGACGCCCTCGGCTCCCTGATCGGTGAGCGATTGGCCGCTGGTACACCGGTGGTACACGGCGCCGAAACCGAGCATGACGTCGGTCGACGAAACCGTGGAAAACAAGCCGGAGGAGCGGCGTGAACCCTCCCGGCTTGAAAATCCTCGTGTCGCTGGTTCGATTCCGGCTCTGGGCACAACGGGATCAGCGAAAAAACAGGGGGGTTCGGAGATGGTCCGGGTCGTCCACTCCGTCCGCTGAGTCCACCGAATCCAGCGCGGCAGGTACACCAGAGGTACAGTTCGGCGCGCGTGAGAGGGCGCTCGCCCTAGTCGGTGCAGAGGGGGCGCCATCGCGTGGGTGACCCCTTCGGCCGCACGGCTGGTCACGCCAAGCAGATCGCCCGCTGCAGGCGGGGTCGAGTAGCCGAGCCCTGGTTCCTCAGGGTCGTTTCCTCGACGGTCACACAGCCGCCCTGGTCAAACCGTGTCGCGCCTGTCCTCGACGCGGTGGACCTCGCGGACGCGTATTCGCGCGTCGCGCAGCGACCCAACCGCGACTTCGAGATCGAGAGCGAGATGCAGTCGATCTTCGTCCGTTGGCTCCACGCCAACGGAGACCTGGCATACGAGCAGGTGAACGTCGGGTTCGGCTGGGCTGACGTGGTGGCCGGGGAGCTCGTCTACGAGCTGAAGTTCATGCGCGGGACCTTCTCGCGCCACCGCTTCTACGAGGCTGTCGGTCAGGCCGTCGTCTACGCGGGGGCGCTCGGCCTCAAGCCCGCCGTGGTCGTGGACGAGAGCCCCCCTGGCGCGATGCGTGCAGCACTCGAGAAGGCTGGCGTTCGCGTCATCGTCTTCCGCCGGTGGTGGCCGTGCCCGCGCTGCATTCACTCCTATTGCCGGAGCTCCGCCGAGAAGGTCGGCTGGTGCCGGCGGGGGTTCTGCGGAATCTGCGCCGGTGAAGCTGAGGAAGGGGGTGGGTCTTGAGAGGGCTGACGCTCGAGGAGCGCTCGGTGCTGCTGCGGTGGCAGGCCGGAGTCTACGGGGGACTGGGCGCGGCGTCGCCGTCCTACGACGCGATGTGCCGGCTGTTCGAGCGCGGGCTTGGTGTCGACGTCGAGCGCGACGACGGGCCCTGCGGACCTGGGCTCTACGCAACGGTCACACCGGTCGGCGAGCTCGCGCTCCGTTGTGACGCTGCCGCTCGAGTCGCGGGGGTGTGGTCGTGCTGACCGATCGCGAGACCCTCCGCCGCCTGCGCGCGGCGTCGCGCGGGAAGCCGAAGGCTCGCAAACCCAAGTCCCACCGGCTCCGCTGCCCGGACTGCGGCGGGGACATCGAGCTCCGGGATCGCCGGTACCACTGCCTCGGCGCTCCGGGGAACGAGCACCCGCCGGGTAGCCCAACGTCGTTCGGTTCGCTCGTCGAGCTTGCGATCGGGGAGGCGGTTTCGTGATCGGTAGCCGCACCGCCCGCCTGCTCCCGCTCCTCGCCCTGGCGACCGTGGGTCACCTCGGCATGGGCAAAGAGGTGTTGGGGCGCCCCCTGCCGCGAGAGCCGCGCCACTCTCCCTCGCCGCTGCCCGCACCGCCGCCCGTGCACGCTGCGCCTGCGCCGCGCGTGCCGCGCGAGAAGCGCCGCTCTCGAGCCGAACGGAAAGAGCGGAACAGGAAGAAGAAGCAGAGGAGGGCGAGCCGATGATCGAGGCGCTCGTCGCCGCCTATGTCGCCTTCGCGGTGTGCCAGTCGCCGCGCGAGGCGCTCGGGTACGCGTGCTGCGGGATCGCTTTCGTGTTCGCGCTCGAGTGGCTGCGAGCTGGCGAGCGGCAGACGGAAGGCGGCGCGCGTGGCTAAGACCGAGCCCTTCTACGCGGCGCACCAAGTCCCCACGAGGCCGGCGACGTTCCGCCATGACCCGCGGTTGGTTGAGTATCAGCCCCTCGTTCGGAAGTACGCCTTGCGGGCGCTCCCGAAGTGCTGGGGACTCGTCGACCTCGACGACTTGGTGGCGATGGGAACGATCGCCCTGTGGAGCGCGATCGAGTCCTACAAGCCTGAGCTCGGAGCGTTCGGACCGTATGTGACTCGCTGCGTTCGCCACTCGATGGGCGCGTGCGTGACGGCCGCTCGTCGTCGGCGGCGCATTCCGACCTGGGCAACGAACTCGCTCGACGACGACAACGACCCGACCGCACACCTCCTCGCAGACCGTGCGCCGCTCCCCGAGCACGTCGTCTCGCTCGCGGAGACGGTGCGTCCAGTGCTCAAGCGCGTCGAGACGCTGTCGTCGAGGGAGCGCGCGATCATCCGCCTCCGCTACCTGAAAGACGATCAGACCCTTCGAGAGCTCGGCGAAGGGTTCGGGGTGTCGCACGAGCGCGCGCGGCAGCTCGAGACGATTGCGCTGAAGAAGCTGCGAGCGGTGGCAGCGAGGAGGGTCGCTTGACGGTTGACGCCATGTTCATTGGCCCCGAGGCGGCGCGTCTCTCGGAGCGGCTTGGGGTCACTCCGCGATCGGCTCAGCGCGCCGTGACCGAGTTCGGTAGCGAGGACGCGGCCGAGCAGGCGTTCCGCTGGTGCTTCGCTCGAAACGTTGGGCTCGACGACTTCACGTCCTTCGTCGGGACTCTT
>DASXWF010001522.1:0-1937 GCA_036503835.1 Polyangiaceae bacterium
AGGTCGGCAGAGGCAGGGGCAGAGGGCAGAGGCAGGGGCAGAGGGCAGAGGCAGGGGCAGAGGGCAGAGGCAGAGGCAGAGGCAGAGGCAGAGGCAGAGTGGGAGGCAGTGCAAGGGGCAGAGGGAGGGTGTGGGGGTCGGGAGGGGGCGCGTGGGGCGGTGCTCACGCACTGCGGTGAAGTGCACGAGGGTCGGTGATTGGGGGACGAGAGGGGGAGGGCTCGTCTCGGGACTTTTGAGGGTGCCGGCGTACTCGGCCGGGTCAAGGCCTGCGCCGCGCGCAGACGCGCGGTCGTCGCTTCGCGACGAGCCTTGACCCGACCTCCGTGCGCCGGCGCGAGCCTTCGGGTCCTCGAGCGGCGAGGGCAGGAGGCTCACGATGTCACTGAAGATCTATCCGGTCGTGCTCGAGCTCGTTCGTCGGCTGTCGCCCGTGATTCACGTGGTGCGGGCGCGCAGTTCTGCGCTTGCTGATCAGATGGAACGCGCTCTCATCAGCATTCCACTCAACGTCGCCGAGGGCGCTTACAGCCGGGGGAAGAATCGGCAGGCTCGCTTTCAGTCGGCCGCGGCGTCAGCTCGGGAAACGCTCGCTTGCCTGGAAACGGCCGAGGCCATGGGGATCGTCGGGACCATCGACCCGGAGCTCGGTGCCCTCTTTCACCGCGTCATCGGCACGCTCGTGCGGTTGGTCGAGCCGCGGCGTTGAGCACGCGCGTGGCTTGCCGCGACAGCGGCGAGCTACGCCCGACACGCGCCCCGCGGCGTGAGCTCCAGCAAAGCCGTCCGGAAGACCTCGGCCAGCTCGGACTCGGCCCGCACCGTCCCCGAAGCGAATCTCGCCCTCACGAAAGCCTTGATTCTGCAGAGCTCGAAAGGCCCTCGCGAACACGTCCGCCGCATGCGCCGAGACTTGCGGACTCCCATACCTGCTCCCGTCCGGATGCCGGAAGATCAGCGCTCCTGATGCAGCGCCTTCGACGATCAGCTCTCCCCGGTGAACAGCCAGGTGGTGAGCCCCGCAAAGCGTGACCAGATTCTCGGGATCGTGTCGCCCGCCCTCGGCGCGTAACTGAATGTGGTGCGCGTCAACGAAGACGGCGTGGCGGCAGCCGGGAACCCGACAGCATCCGCCGTCCCGGCGTAGAATCCGCCGGCGAACGGACGGTGCGATGGTCTGTTTGGCGCGGGTCTTTGCGGGAAGGATGTTTGCGGGACGGGTCCTTGCAGGAGCGCGGTCAGGTTTCGTGCCCACATCGCCCACGTGGGCGGCGTCGTCGACAAGAGCGCCTTCGGCGGATGCGCTGCCGATGGTCCTGTGGGCGGCGGCGTCGTCAAGAGCGCCTTCGGCGGATGGGCTGCCGACGGTCCCGATGTGCTGAGCGTCGCAAGCAGCCATGGCGGCGACTTCCGCGTCGACATCAACGAGCTCCCCGCGCCCGTGCTGCTTTGCCGCGCCGCAGCGCTCGCAAACCGTGAGCGCTACCTGGTAGCTCGAACGCCCTTCGTCGCGGGGTCCTCCGAGAACGTACCGAGACAAGAGGAGCAGCGCGGCATCGTCATCGAGAGCCTCGCTCGCTTCCCGCCTCACCTTCCCGAGCGCTTCCCGGAACGTCGCGAGCACTTCGCCGGACACCTCGAACCGCAACACATGCCGCTTCGTCCGTGGGTCGGCCGCATCATCGGGCCGATTCCCCGGCCGCCGTCCCGAAACCAGCTGCTCGACCTCCCGCACGGTCTTTCCGCGCGCCACCTGCAACCAGTCACCTTCGGTATCGCGAGTGGCGACTCGCGTGAGCTCCCTGACTACGGCGTGCTTTCGAGCTCATGCGTACCCGCGCAGCCAGGTGAAGCGCGCACCCCACGTGGGCTGCTCAAGACTCCCCGCGACCCGCTTCGAACATCCTCGATCGACCCGACCTGGCAGCACGCGCGGG
>DASXWF010001523.1:0-4072 GCA_036503835.1 Polyangiaceae bacterium
ACCGCCGCCGCTCGCGCCTCCAGCGCCTCGACCGCTCGTTCCACCTCGACCAGCCGCGGCTTTTCCACCAGTCCCAGCACCACTCGCTCCACCCGCCGAACCAGGGTCCGCATCGTCTTCACCACAGGCCACGACCCAGAGCAGGAGCAGGAGCGCGCGTTTGTGCATGGGAATAGGACCTGGAAGCATACTACGGAACGGCTCGCCGCTCGCGGGTCACGCGCTTCGGTGCGAGGATCACGGAAAGCGCAATGCGCGAACCGCTTTCACGATCGTGCGCTCCTGGACAATGCTGCTCGCGACGGATCTTCGGAAGCGATTCCGGCGATTGGCAGAGATTTCACGCCTTGCCCTGCGTGCGCCCGCGTGGGTAGCTAGCGGGTGATGACTCCGGGCGCGCTTCTCCCGCTCTCGATGCTGAGTGCGCTTTTGATCGGGTGCGGCGCCGAAAGCACCCGACAGCCTGAAGACGCGGCTGCAGGCGCGGCCGGAGCGGGCATTTCCGCGGGTCGTGGCGGAACCGGCGCCGGTGGTTGGAGCGCTGGCGGAACTAGCGCCGGGCTCCCTGGAGCCGCGGGCGAAGGCGGGTCGATCGGCGGCGATGCTGGTACCCCGGCGGGAGGCGCTGGTGCAGCTACGGGCGGAACGGCCGGCACGGTCGCCTCGGGGAGCGGCGGCCTCGGAGCGGGCGGCGCTGCCGGTGCGGGCAGCGGTGGCTCACCGGTCGGCGGCGACGGCGGCGTGTCTGCCGCGGGCACGAGCAGCGGCGGTGCACCAAGTTTCGAGGTCGAAGCGCGGCTTGCGAGCGACATCAAGAGCACGGCACCCACCACGGTGGGCGTCATCACCTGGTCGCTCGAAGGCGCCGTTCTCACGGAGGCGCACATCGACTTCGGACTCGACACTACGTACGGCACGACGGCGCCCGTGGATTTGATGCAGGCCGGCTACCGCACGCTGCTCGTCGGGTTGAAGCCGGAGAGGACCTATCACTTCCGCGTCGTTGCCACGGATGGTTCTCGGACCTACACGAGCGCCGATCAGACGCTCACGACCGGGGCGCTGCCAGATACCGTCCCGGGCGTAACGTCCTCGATCGCCTTGCCCGAGAAGGTCGATGAAGGTTTCTTGATCGGCTCGTTCTGGCAGTTCGACGACTCGGCGAAGGTGTACATCCTCGATGCCGACGGCGACCTCGTTTGGTGGTACACCGACCCGACAATCACGACCACCAGCGACGGCATCGGTCGCGCGCGGCTGTCGGCGGACGGCCGCGACCTGTGGCTCGTGAACGGGCAGCGCGGCGTGCCCCTGCGCCGGGTGAGCATGGACACGCTGGAGGAGCAGATCTACCCGGAGACGGGCGGCTCCCACGATCTCACCACGGTCAGCGGCGACACGATGGCGTACCTCGATACCCGGTCGCAGCGGTGCGCGATCATCACCGAGGTCGACAGGTCGGGTGCCACGCGCCCCGTGTTCGACTCGAGCACCGTCCTTACGAGTTGTCACGCCAACGCGATCCGCTACTCCGAAGCGGAGGACGTGTACGTCTTCTCGGACCGCAACAACGACGTCTTCGGCGTGGGTCGCACGGGCGACCTGCTTTGGCGGCTCTCGGAGCGGGTGAGCGGCGGCCACGAGAGCTGGGGTGGCATTCAACACGGCGTACAGCTCCTCGAGCAAAGCCTGCTCGTCTTCGCCAACGAAGCGGGCGGCGATCAGATGCACTCACAAGCCATCGAGTTTGGCCTCGACGGCAGCGTGATCAAAGCGTTCAGCAGCCGTTCGGGGACGGCGTTCTTCGGCGACGTACAGCGCTTGCCGAGCGGCAACACGCTCATCGCCTACTCCGGGCTGATCCACGTGGTCGATGCGAACGACGAAGTGGTCTTGGAGCTCGCGGCGGTCAACAGTCCGTTCGCTTACGTGGAATTTCGGCCGAGTCTGTACGGACCGCCAGGGCGTTTCTAGCGCCACCTGCGTGCGCCCTCCGTTGCGCTCGTTCGTCAGCCGCCGAAGGCTCCGAAGATGACTCCGGCGACGGTGCCGGCCACGACGTGATAGCCGGCGTCGATCGCCACGAGCGCGAGCGGGCGGCGCGCGAAGGTGTAGCTGATGAGCAGCCCCGCGGCGACGAAGCCGAAACCCGTCGCGAAGCCGGCGAATGCGCCGAACGCAGTGCTCGAGGCACCCCCGATGAAGAAACCGAGGTTGACAGAGAACAGACCCGCGGCGAGGATCGCGACGCCGAACACGCGCAAGAGGTCGCGCCCGAGCGCCTCGTCCGTGAGCCCGACGAGCGCCTGCCAGCGCTTGCCGAACAGCAGCGGCGAGTACCACAAGCCTCCGAGCACGAACGTGCTCAGAACGGCGATCACGACGGCGAGCGGTGCGGGAGGAACGGTGGCCATGGCTTCGCATCGCCCGGACGGCGGCCCCGCGTCTTGAACGAAGTTCAAGCGGCGCGCGCTCGGCGTCTCAGCCGAGCAGGTGCAATCCATGGTATGGCGCTCGGCGTGATTTGCCCCGACCGACCTGACGCAGATCCTGGTTATCGGCGGGCGCCAGCCGAGCGAAGCGTAGGTGCAGCTCCCATCAACTCCTTCGTGAAAGCCTTCCGTGCGGCGCTGGCGAGGAAGCGAGCGTGGTCGGCGCGCGTAGCATCGATGTGCGTGTGGTCCATGCCTGTGTGGTCGATGCATCGCGCGCGCCAGCCGGCGAGCGCGGTTCGGACGCTGGCGGCGGCGTTACTCGTTGCGACGGCCTGCGACTGCCGCGCAACCGTGACGCCGAAATCGACGGTGCTCGGCGACGTACGGGTGGAAATCGCGGGCTCGAAGGGCATGTGCGGCGGCGATCCCACGATCGGCGACTTCGAGGTTTATCGCGGCTCGAGCGAGCTCGTCTGGGCGGCAGCGTTCATCACGTCGAGCGAGTACCCCACCGTGCACCAGATCAAGTACGGCACGCCGCCGCCCGGCTTCACCGAACAGAAAGCTGCCGCCCCACTCGCCGCGAACGATTCCATCGAGTTCCGCGTCCATGGCCCGGGCTTTCGCGGAGAAGTCAGGCTGGTCGTCAAGGCGCAGTGATCGTGCGTGACCGGCTGCGTCGATATCGACCCCGACCCAGCGTGAACCGACAGATGAGTGACGGGCGTTCAGCCGAGCAGGTGGTAGCCGTCGGAGGTGCGCGAGGCGAAGAGCTGGCGAGGCGAGACCCCCGTGAACTCGCGCACCTCGCGCGCGAGGTGCGCCTGATCCGAAAAGCCGTGCTCGGCCGCCAGCGCCGCCCAGGCGACGCGCCGCTCGCCCCGCAGCGCCTCCACGACGCCGTGGAAACGCAGGATGCGCGCGAGCTTGCGCGGTGAGACGCCCACGGTGCGATGAAAGAGGGCGATCAGCGTCTGTTGGCTCGTTCCCAGGCGCTCGGCGAGTACGCGCAGCCTTCGTTCGGCGTGCGCGCGCCCGAGCCCAGCGAGCGCGAGCGCGACGCGCGGATCGACCGCGCCGCAGCGTTGCCCGAGCAGCGCCGCTTCGATCAGCGCCACGCGCGACGCCGGGCCCTCTGCCGACGCCAGCCGCTCCCGCAACGAGCCGGCCGGCCAGCGCCACGAGAGCTCGTCCGTCTCGAGCACGCGATCGGTGAGCTCGCGCAGCGGCACGCCGAGCCATGCCGAGATCCCTCCCGGCCGAAAGCGCACGCCGGCGAGCTTCGTCCCGTTTCCACCGTCGCCGATCACGAGCGGTCCGCGTTGCAGCCCGGCCAGCCAGGCTCGGTCGTAGCGCCGCTCCGCGTGGACCGCATCCCCGAGCACCCATTGCGGCGCACCGAGGTTGAGGATGAGCTCGACCGCTCCGTTCGGGAGCACGACCTCGCGCTCGTAATCGACCGTTCCTTCCGCGAACCAGATCCCTTCGACGGCGTCCGCGAGCGCCGCACACGGCGCGTACACCGAGAACCGCGAACTTGCCGTAACGTGCTCGAAGAGCGCCGGGCGCGAGCGCGCGCAACCGGGAGCGGAGCCCGCCGGTACGGCCGTGTCACCGCGCCGAGCGGCAGGCGCTTT
>DASXWF010001524.1:0-3727 GCA_036503835.1 Polyangiaceae bacterium
GAGGTCTTCGACGAACGTATCGATCCGGGCGCGAACATCGGTTGCGGTAGCCATCTCTCTCGCTGTCTCCTGGGCTTCTCGAGGGGGGCAGACCTTACCAGAGACGTCCAGCTCCGCACGCGAGCAACGGGACCCGAGCCGCTGTCTCGCTCGGGGAATCGGTCGCGTCGTGGAGCAGTGCTCTGCTCGAGTCGTCGAGCATCTCGAGAGCGACGACGGCGAACGCCCCTCGCTGGGCTGACCCGCGAGGCGCTTCCCGGCGCAGGGCGCATCGCGAAACGACGCCGCTCGGGAACAGGGACCCGAGCCCTGGCGTTGTTCGGATCAGATCAGGCCGAGCCGCCGCTGACGGCCAGTTCGGCCGAAGAGCCGGAAGCCGGATCGGCCTCGATGAAGACGTCCGTTTCGCAGAAAACGATGGTGCAGGACGTGCGGCCGGTTTCCCGCATGCGGGTGCACAGCTCGGAGAACTCTGCGTCGGAGTCCACCACGTCGCCCTCTACGGGCTGTCGGGTGGCCTGGTCGTACCGGCAATTGTCGATAGCGACCCAGAGACCCTTGTAGCGGCCGGAGCGACAGAGCTCCCGCCAGGTCATCCTGGATGTCATCATGGCCATGCTCTTACCTGGGGCTGCTCGGGCGACTCCCTCTCGGAGAGTGTCTTTCGGGAGTCTCTGCCGTAGTCGCCAAGCGTGACTTCCCCGCATCTAGCGCCGCCTCCGAGGATCCGTCAAGCGAACGACAAATGCGACCGGCCGCTCGGCCCATGAAGATTTCTTTGGTCCGGGAACCATTGAAAATTCGAGCGCGCGTCGGCCGGTCGTCATAGAAACAGTGAGACTGGAATGAGCTCGGTGAGCCCCCGAAGGGGGCCCTTGCCCCCCCGATCGGCCCCTTCCCAGCAGAGTTTAGGCCTGAACGGAGGTTCCCCGAGGCCGAACACACGCGGGCGGACCGCGGCGAACCGGGCAGTGTGCACCACGGAGCGTCGAGCAACTCGCCGAGGGCTCGAGCCAGATTTGCGATTCAGCCGAGTAGAAACGCGAGCTACTTGCAGCTCGTGTTCTTGAGCGAGGCGTTGAGCTTTGCGGTGTCCGCTCCCGCGGCCTTCGCGGCGGCGATGATGGCCTTCGCCTGAGCGCAGTTCGTGTTGAGGGCCGCGGTCTTGGCGGCGCTCGGAGCGGCGCGCTTGATGTCCTCGACGCAGCGGCTCTTCTTCGCGGGATCGGTGCAGGAGCGCGCGCGCGCGGAGGCCGTGGTGATGTTGCCTCCCGCGGCTGCGGCGATGCAGGCGTCGCAAGCATCCCCACCCGCGGGCTTCGCCGATCCGGATGTGGCCGGGGTCGGTGCCGTCGACTTGGAGGTCGGCGTGCTCGTCGGGGAGGTCGGCGTCGAGGTCGGCGAAGTGTCGGCGGAACCACTCGCGGCGGGCGTCGCGGTATCCGTCGGATTTGCCGTCGGCAGCGGCGCGAAGGTCGCCGCGGGACCGGTCGCGGTGCTCGGCTGGATGACAATGGGTCCCACGTCATCGTCTTTCTTCAAGGAGCGCGCCGCGACGACGGCGATGGCCGCGAGCAAGAGCACGCCCACCGTGACCAAGCCCAGCACGAGTCCCTTGCCGCCGCCCTTCCCGGCAGGCGCCGGCGGCGGCGGGACGTGCGCTACCACCGCAGGCCCGGTGCCGGGTGCGTGATACGCGGGAGGCGCGGCGAAGGCCGGCGCGGTCGGAGCAGCTCCCCCGGGACGCGCGCCCGCGCCGGGACCCGACGGGAACTCGGGCGGAGGCCCGCTGAAGTCCGGCGCCTGCGGCATCGCCGCGGTGTCGGAGTGGCCGGAGGCGCTCGGGTTCGTGCCGTCGCCCGTGACGGTCATGCGCCCGCCGCCCGAGACCTCGGCGAAGAAGTCGCGCGCGCTCGCCTGGCGCTGTTCACGGTTCTTGGAGAGCGACTTCATGATCGCGTCGCGCATGCCCGAAGGGATGGCGAGCGACGGGGCGGCAACCTCGAACGGCGTGGGCTGGGCGGTCATGTGCTGCGTCGCCCACTGCCACGGCGTGTCGGCCTCGAACGGCAGCTTTCCCGAGAGCATCTCGTAGGCCATCACGCCCAGCGAGTAGACGTCGCTGCGCGCGTCGAGCTCTTTCCCCGTGAATTGCTCGGGGCTCATGTAGGGCGGCGTCCCGAGCACCATGCCCTGCTGCGTGAGCTTCTGCTCCTTCTGCGCGTCGGCGGACTCGCGGCGCGCGGCGATGCCGAAGTCGAGCACCTTCACGAAGTCGTGCTCGCCCGCGCGCACCGTGAGGATGATGTTGTCGGGCTTGAGGTCGCGGTGCACGATGCCCTGGAGGTGCGCCTCGTCGAGCGCGCCGCAGACCTGGCGCATGATCGTGACGACGCGCTCGGGCTTGAGCGCGCCGTCGATGCGGAGGACTTCGCTGAGCGGCTTGCCCGCGACGAACTCCATCGCGATGTAGAGCGTTCCGTCCTGCGTCGCGCCGAAGTCGAAGAACTTGATCGTATTCGGGTGCTCGAGCTGCGCGACGGTGCCGCACTCGCGATGAAAGCGCTGCAGCACCGAGGGGTCCTTCGAGAGATGCGTGTGCAAGGTCTTGATCGCGACCTTGCGCACGGTCGAGCCCATCTGCTGCTCGCCGACGTAGACCTTGCCCATGCCGCCTTCGCCGAGCACGCCCGTGACGCGGTAGCGCCCGCCCACGAGCTGGCCCACGAGCGGATCGGGACCCTCCGCCTCGACGGGCATCAAGGCGCCGCACTTCGCGCAGAACCGCGCCCCTTCCACGTTTTCGTGTCCACACGCCTCGCACTTCATTTCGAGGTGGAGAGCGTTACATGAAACGGGATCTTTCGGCCAGCCTGGCGGCTCAACCCCCGCAGATCGCTCGGGGTCGTAGTCGCCGTCGTGGACGATGCGGCGAAAGGCCGCGATGAGCAGCGGTCGTTCCACCATGGCCAAGGCCGGAGCATCAAACTCGCGCGGAGCCCGCCCGGACCCAAGACTCACGGAGTCGTGCTCACAGGCCGACGCGCAGGTCGACGCCGAGCGTCAGCGTCGCCACCGGCACGCGGAGCACGCGTCGATCGTCCACCGTCACCGTCCGGTCGACCGAGTAGGCACGAACGCCGAGGCCGAAGACCGCCTGATTGCCGCCGCCGAACCGGACCGGGAACCCGGCCCCGGCGACCAGCGCGGGCACGATTGAGGTGCGGTCCTCGGGCGTCACGTTCGGCGGCCCGCCGAACGTCATGAGCGATCCCGCGATGCCGGCGTCGAGCAGGAGAAAGCTCGTGAGCTCGGCCGAGAATTCGAGTGTCGTGAGGAACTGGCGCGCCGTCACGCCGCTCGGGCTCGACAGCGCACTTTCGTAGGCCACGGTCGGGACGAGGGCATAACGGCGACCGATCGGGAGCGCGAGCCCTCCCCGCACGCCGAATGCGCCGAGCGCTTCGGTTCCCCAGAGCTCGAACCTCGGTCCGAGCACCAGCGCTGTGCGCCGCGCCTTGTCGCGGATCGCCTCGGGCTCGACCGCAGCGCGCCCGCCGACCGGAGCGCGCACCGGAGCTGGAGGCGGCGGCGCAAGGACGGGAACCGGTGGGACCGCGGCGCTCGGAGTGGGCGCGACCTCACTCGTTTCGCGAGTCACGCTCTCGGCCGCGAGCGCGACCAGCTGTTCGACGCGTTCTCGCTCGCTTGCCGCGAGTGGAACGCG
>DASXWF010001525.1:0-2146 GCA_036503835.1 Polyangiaceae bacterium
GTCGGTGGGCCCGCCCGCGATCTGGCGCCGCGTCACCGCATCCGGCGCCCTCTTCGGCGTGCCCGCGGGGAGCGTCGCCTCGGGTTTTCCGGGCGCCTTGCCCTTCTTGGCGGTGGGTACCGGCGCGGGTGGCGCCGCAGCGGGAGCGGGCGCCGGCACCCGAACGGGCTCGACCTTCCGCGCCCCCTGCCCCGGGCGATAGTCCGGTGGCTTGAGCGCGGGAATGGAGCCCGGGTGGGCAGGAGCTTCCGCCGGCGCCGCGACCGCCGGAATCGAGCCCGGCTTTGCAGGCTGAGCGGACGGCTTCTTGGCTGCTTCTGCAGCCGGCTTCTTGGGCTGCGCGGCAGGGGCCTGCTTCTTGGCAGGCTCGGCGGCTGCCGCGAGCGAGACGCCGCCTGGCCCCAGAAGGAGCAGGGCGAGGAGAGGCCCCCGCAGGTTTCGGGCCCGTGCCATCGTTCTCGGTCTACTGGCGAGGCTCGATCTGGTCAAATCCTCGGCGAACTGGCCGAGCCGTGCTGGTCCTCCCGGTGGTAGGGTCCGCCCGCCATGGCAGCGATCCGCATCGAAAAGGACACCTTCGGCCCCATCGAGGTCCCCGCCGACCGGCTGTGGGGTGCTCAGACCCAGCGCAGCCTGCAAAACTTCGCGATTTCCGGCGAGCGCATGCCCATCGCGCTGCTCCGCGCGCTCGCGACCGTGAAGAAGGCGGCCGCGCTCGTGAATCAAGAGCTCGGCACCCTCGAGCCGAAGCTCGCCGACGCCATCGTCCGTGCCTGCGACGAGGTGGTCGCCGGCCGCCACGACGACGAATTCCCGCTCGTGGTCTGGCAGACGGGCAGCGGCACACAGAGCAACATGAACATGAACGAGGTCGTCGCCAACCGCGCGAGCGAGCTGCTCGGCGGCCAGCGCGGCGAAGAGCGCCTCGTGCATCCGAACGATCACGTGAACCGCGGCCAGTCGTCCAACGACGTGTTCCCGGCGGCGATGTCGCTCGCCTGCACGGACGCGGTGCGAACGCGCGTGCTGCCGGCCCTGCGCGCCTTGCGCACCGTGCTCGCCGAGAAAGCCGCCGCCTTCAGCGACGTCGTGAAGATCGGCCGCACCCACCTGATGGACGCGACACCCCTCACCCTCGGCCAGGAGATCGGCGGCTGGGTGGCGCAGCTCGACCACGGCATCGCGCACCTCGAAAGCGCGGTCCCCCACCTCGCCGAGCTCGCGCTCGGCGGCACCGCGGTCGGCACCGGCCTGAACGCGCATCCGGAGTACGCCGTGCGCGTCGCGAAGAAGGTCGCCGAGCTCAGCGGTCACCCGATCGTGACCGCGCCGAACAAGTTCGAGTCCCTCGCGGCGCACGACGCGATCGTGTTCGCCCACGGCGCGCTCAAGACGGTCGCCGCCTCGCTCATGAAGATCGCGAACGACGTGCGCTGGCTCGCCTCCGGTCCCCGCTCCGGCATCGGCGAGATCACGATTCCCGAGAACGAGCCCGGCAGCTCGATCATGCCCGGCAAGGTGAATCCGACGCAGTCGGAGGCGATGACGATGCTGTGCGCGCAGGTGTTCGGCAACGACGTGGCCGTGAACATCGGCGGCGCGAGCGGCAACTTCGAGCTGAACGTCTACAAACCGCTGCTCGCCCACAACTTCCTGCAGAGCGCGCGGCTCCTCGCCGACGGCTCGGACAGCTTCCGCACCAATTGCGCCGTCGGCATCGAGCCGAACCGCCCGAACATCAAGAAGCACGTCGAGAGCTCGCTGATGCTGGTGACGGCCCTGAATCCGCACATCGGCTACGACAACGCGGCGAAGATCGCGAAGAAGGCGCACAAGGAGGGGCTGACGCTCCGCGAATCCGCCCTCGCGCTCGGCCTCGTGAAGGCCGAGGACTTCGACCGCTGGGTCCGCCCCGAGGACATGACGGGACCGAAGCCCGCCAAGTGACCGCCGCGCGCGAGCGGGCTCCCGGGAATCGATCCGCCGGGTCCGCTGTTCTAGGCGGCAGGAGACGCTAGAAATGTCTGCTTTTGCTCGCTTGCGCCCGCAGTTTTTCATCCCGCTCACGCTGGTGCTCGCCGCCGGCTGCACCCGCACGCAGCACGCCGGCGCCGCCCGTAGTGAAGTCGCACCGGAAATGCCGAAG
>DASXWF010001526.1:0-3952 GCA_036503835.1 Polyangiaceae bacterium
TAGCGCAAGGATGACGCGGATCCAGCGGAGGTCACGTCCCTCGATGACAGCTGGGCACGGCCTTAACACGAAGGAACGAACGCGGTCAACACGAGTGGAGTGCTCAAATCGGACTGCAGTTGTGAAGGTTCACAATTGCGAGCTCGTTTTGCGCATTTCATCCATTCCAGGACAGCGCCCAGGAGATCGCGCGCCGTCAGATATGAGAACGCCCCGCGGCCTCGAGCGTGTTCAGCGCACTGCGACGGACTTCTTGATGGTGCCCGGCTTGCCGTTGAATTCCGGAATCTGCGCTTCCCCGAGGCGGGCCGTGATGCACTCGCCGGTCTTCGTGCCCGCGTAGCGCTTGGTGTTGATCGTCACTTGTGAGACGCGCCCGGTGGGGGCGAATGTCACGGTCGCGGCGAGCGTGCCCTTCGGTTCCGTCGTTTGCCGGCACGTCGTCGTTCTTGCCGTCGCGGCGTCCACCGCCGCGCGCGCAGCCTTGGAGTCGAAGGGGGCGAGCGGTTTGGCCGGCGCGGCTGGCGCTGGTGCTGGCGTGACGGGACTCGCGGCGGGTGTCGATGGCTTCGCTTCCGGTGACGTGATGGCTGGAGCCGGGTTCACCAGTGGCGCGGGTGCGGCCGCGACGCTGGGCGGAAGCGGCGCCGGTACCGGGACCGGCGGAAGCGCGGGCGAGCTCGTTCCGCGGCCCACGGCGATGCCGGCGACGAACGTGACACCGGCGACGAAAAGGGCGACGCCGGTCCACGCGCTCGTCGGGCGAGTCCGCTTCATCGTTTCGAGGAAGCTCGGGGAGCCGAACTCGTCGAAGTCGTTCGCCGTCGGCGCGAGGGACGACGGTGCGAGAGGCGCGGGCGGGATCACGGCTGCGCTGGCGAACGCGGCAGTCGCGGGCACGCGCGGAATCGGAGCGGCGGCTGCCAGCGTCGGCGGGACGGACGCGGGTGCGGAAGTCGCTGGCGGCATCGTGTCGGGTACCGGCGCCGCGGGAGCTGTCTCTGCTACGGGAGCGGGTGGCGGTGCAGGTTCCGTGTCGGGAGCGGGAGCCGGCGCTGCAGCGGAAGCAGGCGAAGCAACCGGCGCGACGCCGGCTGGTTCCGCCGGTGCGGAGGCCCAGGGCGCGCGCGCAAGCTCGACAGGTGGCGGATTTCGGATCGGAGGGAGGGTGCGTGGTGCCGGAGCGACGCGCGACTCCGGACTTTCGACGGAAGGTGCGGGCACGGCTTGCGTCGGCGCGACTTCGACTGCCGCGGGCGTCGCGACTGGAGGTGCTTCGGGCGCCGCGGTTTCGATTGCTTCGGTGGTCGGGGCCGAAGCTGCTTCCGCGGTTGCTTCCGGAAGAGTCTCGGGCTCGCTGGCGACGGCAGCGGCGGCTTCTTCCGGAGCACGGGGTTCTTCTTCGGGCGGACTCGCGGCAGCGCCTTCGCTCTCCGCGGCGCGCGCGATCAGAGTCGATGTCGCGACCTGCGTGGGCTCGTCGTCGTCGAGGCTGTCGAGCGGTGTCGCGCCGGGCGGCGCGGCAGCGTCGGCAGAGCCGGCGCTTTCGTACGAAGGGTCGCGCACCGTTGCCGGCGCCGGGTCGCCGTCGCCCCCACCGGGCTCCGTCGCATTCCGGATCGCACCCGAGAGGGGTTCGTCGGACCAGCCGAGATCGAGAGAGTCTTGAGTCGCACGCGCACCCATGCGCGCGAGCCTAACCCTCAAGTCATGGAGTGACTACCGGAAGAAGTCATGAACCATCCAGACTTCACCATCGCTTCCGGAGAAAATTCCGCAGGCAACGCCACGGTAGTCGCGATCGGTCATGTTGACGTAGTGGCCATGCTCCGGTCCGGAACCGGGCCCCTCGGCGAACATCATCGCCAGGCAGCGCTCGACGATGACGTCGAGCGAGCCCGACCAGCCGGGACATTCGTTCTGGGCGCTCTCGCGGCATTGCCCGAACGCGCCGTGGGCCGTCCGCGTGCGCGAGTCCTTGCGCGCCTGATCGTCGCCGCAGCTCTCCTTGTCGGGGCGTCGTGACACGGGTGCCACACCGACGCGCGCTCGGTAGTCGTTGATGCGCGTCACGCACAGCGCCCGAGCCCGTTCCACCGCGTCGCCGCCCCCAGCCGCTGCCGGAGCGGGTTGCGGCACGGGCTTTTGTGCCGGTTGCGGGGCGAGCGTCGGCGCGGGCGCGGCAGGACCGGGAGTCGGCGCGGGCGTGCCCGCCGTCGGCTGAGCGACGGAGGGAAGGCATGCGCTGCCGAACCAGGTCGGAAAGCACTGCGCATTCGCCTTGCACTGCGTGCCGTCCGAGCAGCCGCCGCAACGCCCGCCGATGCAGCGCCCGTACGGACACTGCACGTCCGTATCGTTCGTGCAGGCGAACCCGGCCGCCGCCGGCATCCCCGCCGGGACTGACCCGGGTGGAGTCATCGCGGGGGGCGGAGTCGTGGCCGCGCCCGCTGGCGCGCCGGGCGCCGTCGGCGCGCCGCCCGGATAATAGACGGGGGCCGTCTGGTACCTCGACGCATCCTTCTTCTTGCAAGCGAAGACCACGAGACAAGCCCCGATCGCCAGAAGCAATCCCCCGCACCACGGCCGTAGGATCATGGCGCACCGTAACACGCCGTCCGGCCGGCACGCGTTCGCTCAAGGCGGCTTCGGGCGGTCGCGCGTCATCTCGAGCAGGGTCGGCCGAAATCCGATGCTCCGAAACAATTGCTGAGCGCGCGCGTTGCCGACGAGTGTGGTGAGCACGATGCGCGTTGCGCCCAGCGTTTCGAGCTCTTCGACCAGCGCGAGGAGCAGCGCGCGTCCGGTGCCGCTCTTCCGTTCCGCCTCGGCGACGAAGATGTCGTGAACGGCGCCGTGCTCGTCGAGCAAGCGCTGCCAGTCGCGTTCCTCGAGCGCGCCGTAAGCGTACCCGACGAGCTTGCCGTCCCGCTCCGCCACGAGGACTCGAGCTTCCGTTCGCTCGAGCTCACGCCCGAGCCACCACGCATACCCGTCCTCGACTCGCTCCGTCAGGAAGAACCGCGTCGGGTCCGCGGCGTGATGCATCCGCACGAGCTCTCCCGCGAGTAGGGAGACCGCCGCGAGGTCGGCTTGGTTCGCTGGTCGAATCGTGGCGCCCGTCACACCCAGAGCCTAGCAAACCATTCCGATTCGAACGACGACGCGCCGCCGACCGGCAGATGTCTGCCGATCAGCGGCGCTCGTCGCGACCCGCTGCTTCGTCGACTCAGCGGATGCTGCCGCAACGGCTCGGGACACCGCCGCCGCCGCAGGTCTGGCCGACCGGGCACACGCCGCAGTCGAGCAGCCCGCCGCAGCCGTCGGCGGCCGGGCCGCAGTCCGCGTTCTGCTGCGAGCAGGTGAGCGGGACGCAGCCGCCTGCGCCGCACTGGTTCGGGACGCCCGCGCCGCCGCACGACTCGGGCGCCGTGCAGGTGCCGCATTGCAGGATGCTGCCGCAGCCGTTCGAGACCGGGCCGCACTCCGCGTTCTGCTGTGCGCAGGTGCGCGGCGAGCAGCTACCGGCGCCGCACTGGTTCGGCATGTTGTTCGCGCCGCAGGTCTGACCGCTCGGGCAGACACCGCAATTCAGCACGCCGCCGCAGCCGTCGCCGATCGAGCCGCACTGCGCGCCCGCCTGGGTGCAGGTGCGCGGCGTGCAGCTACCGCCGCACTGGCTCGGCACGCCGCCGCCGCCGCAGACCTCCGGATCCTGGCACTCGCCGCAGTCGAGCACGCCGCCGCAGCCGTCGCCGATGAAGCCGCACTCGGCGTTCGCCTGGCCGCAGGTGCGCGGCACGCACGCGCCGCCGCAGCGGTTCGGGCCGCCGGCGCCGCAGGTCTGACCGGACGGGCAGGTGCCGCACGAGACCGTGCCGCCGCAGCCGTCGCCGATGAAGCCGCACTGCGCGTTCTCGCCGGTGCAGGTCTTCGGGTTGCAGCTGCCGTT